>JACRTZ010000100.1 GCA_014304965.1 Vulcanimicrobiota bacterium
CTCGTGCACGGCGACGCGATCTACCTCGTTGATGATGTCGGCCGCATCGTCGCCATGTATCCGCCCGACGTCGCGCCGCAGACGCTCGCGCACGACGCGCGCATTTTGATCGGTAAGCCGTAACCGCTAGCGGGCGCTCGACTCCAGGACGCTCGTCGCGTATTTCGCGTCGTGCAGCCGTTCGCGGATGCGGCCGAGATCGTCGGGCGAACGCGTTTCAAAGGTGATGTCGAGTCCGGCGTTCTTCGAGGGGACGTCGGCCAGCAAGCGCTGGTGCTCGACTTCGAGAATGTTCGCGCCGCATTCGCCGATGATTTGCGCGACGTCGGCCAGGACCCCCGGGCGGGCGGCTATCTCGACCCGCATCCGCACGACGCGTCCTTCTCGCAAGCGTATGCGGTTGATGACGTTGGCGAGCAAACCGGTGTCGATGTTCGCGCCGGAGATGACGATGCCGACCTTCTTACCGGAGAATTCGGCATGGTGTTCCATCAAGGCGGCGACGGGAGCCGCTCCGGCGCCCTCGGTCAGCACTTTCTCATCTTCGAGCAGCACGTGGATCGCTTCTTCGATGGCCGCTTCGCCGACGACCAGCACGTCGTCGACCAACTCGCGCGCGATTGCAAAATTCCGTTCGCCGATCGTCTTGACCGCGATGCCCTCGGCAATCGTTTGGCCGCCCTGCACCGCCGGCTCGCCGTCAAGCATTCGCTGCAGCGATGGATATTCGGTCGTCTGAACGCCGACGATGCGTATTGACGGGCGCAGGCCTTTGGCAGCAATCGCGACGCCCGAAATGAGGCCGCCGCCGCCGACGGGCACGAGCAGCACGTCGAGATCGTCGAAGGTTTGAAGAAACTCGAGCCCCGCCGTCCCTTGTCCGGCGATGACGTCGGCGTTGTCGTAGGGATGAACGATCGTCGCGCCGCTCTCACGCGCGAGAATCTGTGCGCGCTCGCCCGCCTCCGTCAGGTTTTGGCCCGCCAATACGACCTTCGCGCCGAAGCCCTCGGTGCGCCGCACTTTGGTGAAGGGCGTATTTTCGGGCATGACGATCGTGGCCGGCACGCCCAGGCGTTTGCCTTGGTACGCGACCGCCTGCGCGTGGTTGCCTGCGGACATCGCGATAACGCCGGCCCGCCTTTCGCTTTCGGAGAGCCGAAGCATGCGATTCGCGGCGCCGCGATCTTTGAACGAGCCGGTACGCTGGCGGGTCTCGAGTTTCAATCGGCAGTCGACGCCGAGACGCGCGGTCAGCGCGGTGGCCGGGAGCGAGGGCGTGGCGACGACGTAATCGCGAATGCGCGCTGCTGCTTCGACGACGTCGTCGAATACCACGGGCAAAGCCATCACGGCCGGGTTACGACGCGGGCGCTGCTAAGGCCTCATCAACGGACGGGACGACGTCGAGTGGGCCGATCAGACGAAGGACCTCGAGAATCCGCATGACGGTGGAGCCTGTGGCACATACGACGCGCAAGCGGCGGCCTACGCTGCGCCGGCAACGAACGACGACGCTGACGATCGACGAATCGATGTAGCGGCAATCGCCGAAATCGAGCACGATCGGACCTTCGCGCCCGTCGCGCGCAACGTCGAGCGCGCGTTCGAATTCGGCGGAGTTCGATAGGTCGAGATCTCCGCTGACCCTGACAATTATGGCATCGCCATGTTCTTGTAAGTCAAGCATGCGTTCGTCTGGTAAAGTTGGGTCCGCCGGCCGCCAGAAGACGGGCTGAGGTTCTAGTACGAGGTAGTTTCGCCCACCTTCCGGAGCCAGTCACGGATCGGCCCTCTTTTCGCGGCCATAAACTCGAGATAACCGCCTTCCAACAAGAAGTATTTGCGCAGCGGATCGAGCGCAAATGTGACGTCTTCGCCTCGCGCGCTCGTCAAGCGCTGCTGTTCGAGGTCGAGGGCGAGCGTGGGCGCTTCGAGGAGCGCGTCGATTCGGGCGGCGTCCACCACGATCGGCGCGACCCCGTTCAAATACGCGTTCTCTTCGAAAATGCGCGCGAAGCTGGGCGCGATCACGGCGCGAAATCCGCGCTGCACGAGCGCCCAAACGGCGTGTTCGCGAGAGCTTCCGCAGCCGAAATTTTCTCGCGCGACCACGATCGTCGCGTCCGGGTGAGCCGCGAGAAGTTCGGGGCCGCCGGACATGCCGCGAAACAAATGCGGGCCGACCCCGCTCGAGTCTACGCCGTTCATCAAGTATGCCGGGACCATTTGGTCGGTGTCTACGTTCGCGCGATCGACCGGCAGCACGGCACCTTCGAAGCGCGCGCTCACGCCGGCACCGCCGGTTCGACGGGCGCTAATTCATCGGGCGCAGCTATGCGACCCAGCACCGCGCTCGCCGCGACGACGACGGGCGAGGCGAGGTGCACGCGACCGCCCGTACCCATGCGGCCGGGAAAGTTCCGGTTTGACGATGAGATGCAGCGCGCACCGGGCGCGAGCACGCCGAGCGACAGGCCGCAACAGGCGCCGCAGGTCGAATGCGTCCAGAGCGCACCCGCGTCTTGGAAGACGTCGTGCAAGCCCTCGCGTTCGGCAGCTCGTTTGACGGCTTGCGACCCGGGCGTGACGATCGTCGGGACGCTGACACGTCTGCCGCGCAAAACGTCCGCCGCCGCGCGCAGATCGCTCAGACGGGCGTTCGTGCACGAGCCGATGAACGCTTGATCGAGCGGGATTGAACGAAGCCGCATGCCCGGCGCGAGCGCCATGTACGACAGGCTGCTCTCGGAGGCGTCCGCCGGAACGACGCTGTCGAGCGGGACGGTTTCGCCGGGGTTGGTCCCCCAGCTGACCATCGGGCGCAGGTCCGAAACGTCGAAGATCAGATCGTCGTCGTAGCGCGCATCGGGATCGGCGCGCAACCCGCGCCACTGCGCTGCCTTCTCTTCGAACGCGGCGCCCGCCGGCTGCGCTTCGCGACCGCGCAGGTAGGAGATGGTCGTTTCGTCGGGGGCGATCATCGCGGTCGTCGCACCGGCTTCGACCGCCATGTTGCACAGCGTCATGCGCTCGTCCATCGAGAGCGCGTCGATCGTGCTACCGCAATACTCGAGCACGCATCCGGTCGCGCCTTTGAAGCCGAGTTTGGTAACCATGAACAGCGCGAGATCTTTAGCCGTCGCGCCGTGTGCGAGACGGCCGTTCACCGCAATCCGGACGATCTTCGGGCGCTGCAAGATCACGCAGCCGGCCAGCATCGCGCCGGCTTGCGAGGTCGTCCCGACGCCGAACGCAAACGCGCCGAAAGCGCCGAGCGTGCAGGTGTGACTGTCGCCGCAGATCACGACCGAACCCGGATCGACGTAGCCGCGTTCGGGAACCACGACGTGACAGATGCCGTTGTTGCCGACGTCGTACATCGTGATGCCGTGGCGCTGCGCCCACGTGCGCAAGTAGCGCGCTTGCATCGCGCTCTCGCTGTCTTTGGCCGGCGAGATGTGGTCGTTGACCGCGATGATGCGCGACGGATCGAACAGTTTGTCGTCGAAGCGCCGCTCGATCTCGACGGCGCCGGGAGGCGTGGTGAGTTCGTAGGCAACGATGCGATCGACGAAAATCAGCGCGTTGTCGCCAGGCATCGCCTCCACGACGTGAGCGTCCCACACTTTTTCGAACATCGTACGCGCCATGGCGGAGCTTTCCGCGGGGCAGTGGCGGCCCCCCACCTCAAACGTTCTCAAATCTTCCGAGCGCTTGCGCGAAAAATTCCGGCCATGCAGCCGCTTCGATCGCCGCGCGGGCTTCTTTCGTGAGATCGAGCAGCACCGCCAGGTTGTGATAAGAGAGTAAGCGGGGTCCGAGCATCTCGTTTGCGCGGAAGAGATGCGAGATATAGGCTCGCGTGAACCCCCGGCAAACGGCACAGCCGCAGACCGCGTCGAGCGGCCGAAAATCGCGCACGAATTCGGCGTTGCGAATGTTGAGGTCGCCGCGGCGCGTCATCGCCCGGCCCGTGCGACCGCAGCGCGTGGGATAGACGCAGTCGAACATGTCCACGCCCGCGTCGATCGCCGCGAGCACGTCGGGCACGGTACCGACGCCCATCAAGTAACGCGGCTTCTCGCGGGGCAGCAGCGCCGCCGTAAAGCGCGTGAGGCGGCGCATGTCTTCGCGGGACTCGCCGACGGACAGGCCGCCGATCGCGTAGCCCGGCAAATCCAAAGCGACGATCTCGCTCGCGCTGCGGGCCCGCAGACCTTCGTCCAGGCCGCCTTGCACGATGCCGAATAGCGCCGTTTTCGCGTTCGTCCGGGCGGCCGCGCAGCGCCGTGCCCACAGCGTCGTGCGGCGGACGGCCTCTTCGACGTCGTCCCGCTCGGCCGGCAACTTCACGCACACGTCGAGCGCCATCGCGACGTCCACGCCGAGGGCTTCTTGAAATGCCAACACGTTTTCGGGGGTGAACTCGTGCTCGCTGCCGTCGAGGTGCGAGCGAAACCGCACGCCGCCGTCGCTCACGATGCGACGCGATTCCAAACTGAAAACTTGGAAGCCGCCGCTGTCGGTCAGGATCGGACGGTCCCAGCCCATGAACGCGTGAAGGCCGCCTGCCGCCTCGAGCGTTTCGCGGCCGGGCCGCAGCCAGAGATGGTACGTATTGGACAAGACGATTTGCGCGCCGAGTTCGCGCAGGTCGGCGGGGGTCAGTGCCTTGACCGTCGCCGCGGTTCCTACCGGCATGAAAGCCGGAGTTTCCACGGTTCCGCGCGCGAGTGAAAGCGCGCCGCGCCGCGCCGCACCGCTCGTCGCGCGCACGGTAAAGGAGCCCGCTGCGGCCGGGGACATTACGCGCGCAAAGCGGCTTTGGCGGCGGCGTATGCGGGCGGCGGGGAAACCTCGAACGAGAGTTCTTCGCGCGAAGCGGGATGGCGGAACCGCAAGCGCCATGCGTGCAGGGCCTGTCCCGGCAAATTCACCCGCGGGTCGCGCTTGCCGTACAACAAATCGTTGACGATGGGAAGCCCGAAGGCCGTGAGGTGGACGCGAATCTGATGCGTGCGGCCCGTCTCGAGCCGAAAGACGAGTTCGCTCGTGTCGCCCAAACGTTCGCGCAGCGCGTAATGGGTGACGGCCGGCTTGCCGTCGCCGCGAATCGCATACTTGAGACGGTTGCGTTCGTCGCGGCCGATCGCGCCTTCGATCGTGCCCTCCGCATGCTGCGGCACGCCCGCGACGAGACCGAGATATTCGCGTTGGATGAAACGGCGCATCATCGCCTTGCCGAGCGCGCTCAAGACGTCGGCGGTTTTTGCGACGACCAGCAAGCCCGAGGTATCGCGATCGAGGCGGTGCACGAGCCCGGGGCGCAACGGATCGCCCGGCAGCGTGCCGACGTGCGCGAGCAGCGCGTTGACGAGGGTGCCGTCGGGCGCGCCGTGCGCCGGATGCGTCACCATGCCGGCCGCTTTGTTGACGACGAGCAAATCGTCGTCTTCGTACACGACGTCGAGCGGCAGTTCTTCGGCGAGCGCCGCGAGCGCAACCCGTTCGGGAACCTCGAAGGCGATCGTGTCGCCTTCGGCGACGGCGACGGAGCCTTTTTCGATGGGCTCGCCGTTGAGTCGCACGCTTCCGTTCCGGATCGCTTGCGCCACGAGCGAACGCGACGAACCGCTATGGTGCGCGACGAGCAGGTCGATCCGGCGCCCGCCATCCTCCGGGGCGACGCGGAACTCAGGCACCGCGCGTCGCGGTACGCTCGCGTTCGCGGCGAAAGGTCGTGAGAATCAGCAGTACGACGCCGACCGTGATGCACGAGTCGGCGACGTTGAACACCGGCCACCAGTGCAGGTCGATGAAGTCCACGACGAAGCCGTAATGGAAGCGGTCGTAGATGTTGCCGATCGCGCCGCCCGCGATCGCTCCGAACGCGATGCGAACGAACGCTGAATGCGCGGCTGCTTCGCGGAACGAGTACCAAAAGATCCCGAGCACCAAGAGCGCCATGCCGACGAGCAGCCACGGTTGGGTCCCGAAGAGCCCGAACGCGCCCGCATGATTTTGCACGTACGTCCAGTACAGCGCGTGCGGCACGACGAGCTTGCTTTCGCCGGGCGCAAACGACGCGACGACCAAATGTTTCGTGTATTGATCCAGCGCGAATGCGAGCGCGGCAGCGACCAGAAATTGCATTACAGGCTCGGTGGTTTCACGTACTGGTAGAAGAAGCCCGCCACACGCGTGAACGCTCCCGTCACGAGGACGATGCCGGTCAAGACCAGCACGCCTCCGGCCACGGCCTCGATCGGGCGCAGATAGCGTTTGATG
>JACRTZ010000126.1 GCA_014304965.1 Vulcanimicrobiota bacterium
CAAGGGCGCTTCCGAAGAGGTCGCGTGGAAGGCGCAATACGACGCGTGGAAGAGCGCCAACGCCGCACTGGCAACGCAACTCGAACGGACGATCTCCGGCAAGCTTCCGGACCATCTCAATTGGCCCGTGTTCGACGCGCAGAACGGCGCCGTCGCGACGCGCGATGCAGGCGGCACCGTGATGAACGCGATCGCAGGCGATCTGCCCGAACTGATCGGCGGCTCCGCCGACCTCGACCCTTCGACCAAAACGTACCTAAAGGACAAGGGCGACTTCGGACCGGGTTCGTATGCCGGGCGCAACATTCACTTCGGCGTGCGCGAGCACGGCATGGGCGCGATCGCCAATGGCATCGCCGCGCACGGCGGCCTCTTGCCGTTCACCGCAACCTTCTTCAACTTCCTCGATTACATGAAGGGCGCGGTCCGGCTCGACGGATTGAACAAGGCGCGCGTCATCTTCGTCTTCACGCACGACTCGGTCTTCCTCGGTGAAGACGGACCGACGCACCAGCCGATCGAGCAACTCGCTTCGCTCCGCGCGATGCCGAACATGACGACGATGCGGCCGGCCGACGCGGTTGAAACGTGCGAAGCGTGGAAGTTCGCAATCGCGCACGGCGGCCCGACATCGATCGTCCTCACGCGGCAGAAAGTCCCGTTTCTCGGCGCGCGCAACGCTGAGGTCTCGCGCGGTGCCTACGTTATCTACGGCGGCGATGGGGCGCCTGATCTCGTCATGATCGCCACGGGCTCCGAGGTCTCGCTCGCGATCGAAGCGGCCAAACTGCTCGACGCGCGCGGCACGAAGACGCGGGTCGTTTCGATGCCCTCCATGGAACTCTTCGCGGCGCAAGACGAAGGGTACAGAGATTCCGTGCTGCCGCCCGCGGTACGCGCTCGCGTCTCGGTCGAAGCGGCCTCGACGTTCGGCTGGCACCGCTGGGTCGGCGACCTCGGGTTGACGATCGGCATCGATCGTTTCGGCGCTTCCGCTCCGGCCGCCGACGTCGCCAAGGAACTCGGCCTCACGCCGGAAGCCGTCGCCGCGGCGGCTTCTCAACTCTTCGCGCGGACGTAATTTCACTTACCGACTCACCACCGTTTTCGGGGGACCATCGCATCGTGGGCAATCAACTCAAAGAACTCCTCGCCGCCGGCCAGAGCATCTGGCTCGACAACATCCGGCGCAGCATGTTTGCGTCCGGCGAATTGCGCCGCCTAATCGATAGCGGCGTGCGCGGCATGACGTCGAACCCGACGATCTTCGAAAAAGCGATCGGCAGCGGAAACGACTACGACGAGCAACTGCGCTCGCTCGTCGGATCGAGCGACGACAACAACACGCTCTTCGAGGCGCTCGCGATCCAAGACATCCGCGAAGCGCTGGATCTCTTTCGGCCGCTCTACGATGCGTCGGGCGGTGCCGACGGATTCGTCAACCTCGAAGTGTCGCCGCTGCTCGCGCACGATACCGCGGGCACCATCGCCGCCGCAAAGCGCCTGTGGAAAACGGTGGACCGGCCGAACGCGATGATCAAAATTCCGGCCACGCCCGCCGGCATTCCGGCCATCGCGGAAGCGATCGCGTCGGGCATCAACATCAACGTGACGCTGGTTTTCGCGGTGGACGTCTACGAAGCGGCGGCCTCGGCCTACATTGAAGGACTCGAACGCCGCGCCGCTGCGGGCCAGCCGATCGAGCGCATCGCCTCGGTCAACAGCGTGTTCGTGAGCCGCATCGATACGGCCGTGGACAAACTGCTCGAAGGAGCGATCGCCGCCGGGCAAACGCAGTTGACCCCGCTTCTCGGAAAAGCGGGCATCGCGAACCTCAAGCTCACCTATCAAGCATTTCGCAAGCTTTTCGAAGGCGAACGCTTCAAGAAACTTGCGGACAAGGGTGCCAAGCCGCAACGTCCGCTCTGGGCGAGTACCGGCACGAAGAATCCCGCCTACTCCGATTTGATGTACATCGAGAACGTCGTGGCGCCGCAAACGGTGAACACGGTTCCGCCCGCGACCCTCGACGCGCTGCTCGATCACGGCAACATCCGGTCGAACACGATCGAGGACGATCTCGACGACGCGCGCGCGACGCTCGAGGCGCTCGCCGCCGCGCAGATCTCGCTGTACGACGTGACCCAGAAACTGCAAGCCGAAGGCGTCACGTCGTTCGCCGACTCGTACAACGCGATGCTGAGCGCGATCCAGTATAAGATCAAGATGCTTTCCGGCGGACGCGACCGCGTCGAAATCGCGCTGGGCGACGCGAAGATCGACTTGGACGGCGAGGTGAAGAAACTCGCCGACGCCGACTTTCTCGCCAAACTCTGGAAGCACGACCCGTCGCCGTGGTCGAGCGATTCGGGCCACGCCGAAATCATCACGCACGCGCTCGGCTGGCTCGACTTCCCCGAACGCGTGCTCGAAGGCATCACCGAGCTGACTTCGTTTGCGGCGGAGTGCGCGAAAACGTTCACGCACGCCGTCGTCCTCGGCATGGGCGGCAGCTCGCTTGCGCCCGACGTGCTGCGGCACACCTTCGGCAAAGTGGACGGCTATCCGCAATTGCACGTGCTCGATTCGAGCGATCCCGGTCAAGTCAAAGCGCTCGAGGACTCGCTCGATCTCTCGCACACGCTCTTCATCGTCGCGTCGAAAAGCGGCACGACGACCGAGCCCGAGGCCTTCTTCCGTTATTTTTACGCCCGCGTACTCAAGACGGTCGGCGAAACCGGTGCTGGGGCGCACTTCATCGCGATCACCGATCCCGGGACGCAGCTCGAATCCGAAGCAAAGGAAAACGGTTTCCGCCGCGTCTTCACCAACGACCCGAACATCGGCGGACGCTACTCGGCGCTATCGTTTTTCGGCATGGTGCCTGCGGCTCTCGCCGGCTACGACGTCAAGTCGCTGCTCGATCGCGGCCTCGGCGCGCTGCATTCGAACGCGCGCACGACGGCTGCAACCGACGCTCCGGGCGTACGTTTCGGCGCCGCGATTGCCTTGCTCGCCCGCTTCGGCCGCGACAAACTGACGATCGTCACGCATCCCGAAGTCGGCGCATTCGGCACGTGGGCCGAACAACTGATCGCGGAAAGCACCGGCAAGAACGGCACGGGCATCGTTCCGGTCGAGGGTGAGACGCTGGGCGCGCCGCACGTCTACGGAACGGATCGCGTTTTCGTGTACGTCGGCTGCGGTCTGCCGGCGAAAAAGCACATCACCGAACTGATGGACGGCTACGCCATCGACACGCGGCTCGATCTCCTCGAAAAAGCCGGCCACCCCATCATTCGCTTACACCTCACCGACCGGCTCGACATCGGCGAACAGTTCGCGCTCTGGGAGATCGCAACCGCGACGGCCGGCGCGATCCTCAGCATCGATGCCTTCGACCAGCCGAACGTTCAAGAATCCAAGGACAATACGAAACGGCTGCTGGCCGATTACGCCAAGAGCGGAAACTTTGACGAGCCCGCGCCCGCGATCACGGGCGAGGTCGCAAACGTCATCCCAATATCCGGATCGAAGGCGGCCATCACGGGCGGCAATCTCGACGACGCGCTCGCGACGATCTTCTCCGAGGTCAAACCCGGCGACTACGTCGCGTTCACCGCGTACCTGCCGATGAACGATGCGAACCAGCTCGCGCTGCACGAACTGCGGATAAAGGTGCGCGATGCGCGAAAAGTCGCGACCACGGTTGGCTTCGGTCCGCGCTTCTTACACTCGACGGGGCAACTGCACAAAGGCGGTCCGAACACGGGCGTCTTCTTGCAGATCACGGCCGATCCGCCGTTCGACCTCGACATCCCGGGCATGGTGACGTTTCGCACGCTCGAACGCGCGCAGGCGCTCGGCGATTTCGATTCCCTCGACAAGCGCCACCGCCGCGGCGCGCGGCTTCACTTAACCGCTCCGGTGGAGACCGCGCTCGCCAAGCTCGCCGACCTCGTCGACGACGCCTTGTCGGCAAAGGCGTGAGACGAATTTCCGCGAGGATGGCGCGGGCGGGCGCGTCCCCAAAGGAGGGCATCTTCTGCGAGGGCGGAGCCACGGAGGGCGAGAGTCCGAGCGAAGTGAGCAGCGTTTTCGCAGGGATGCGAAAACGCGAGCGTCCCGACGCGGGGATGCGCCCGACCGTGCCATCCCCGAAGAACATCACGAGGGAGTCAGTAGCTTGCAATTAGGAATGATCGGTCTCGGGCGCATGGGCGCGAACATGACGACGCGCCTCTTGCGCGGCGGCCATAAAGTCGTCGTGTACGACCGCAGTGCCGACGCGGTTGCGAAGTCGGCCTCAGAAGGCGCGATTGCGAGCGGCGCGCTGACCGAACTCGTGGGCAAGTTGAACGCGCCGCGTGCCGTCTGGATTATGGTGCCCTCCGGCAAACCGACCGACGACACGGTCGCCGCGCTCATCGAGGCGTTGCAGCCGGGCGACATCATCATCGACGGGGGCAATTCCAACTTTCGCGATTCGCAAGCTCGCTACAAAGCGGCGAAAGCGAAGAACATCGCGTTCGTGGATGCCGGCACGAGCGGCGGCGTGTGGGGCCTGGCCAACGGCTACTGCTTGATGGTCGGCGGCGACGCCGATGCGGTCAAGCGGGTCGAGCCGATCTTCCTCACGCTCGCGCCCGAGAACGGTTACGCCTACGTCGGCCCGAGCGGCGCCGGCCACTTCTCGAAGATGGTCCACAACGGCATCGAGTACGGCATGCTTGCGGCGTACGGCGAGGGCTTCGAAATTCTTGAAAAGTCGGAGTTCACGTACGATTTACATCAGTTGGCGGAATTGTGGCTGCACGGCAGCGTCGTGCGCTCGTGGCTCCTCGAACTCGCCGAACTCGCGTTCAAGGAAGATCCCGGCCTCAAAGACATTCGCGGCTACGTGGACGACTCGGGCGAAGGCCGCTGGACGGTCCAAGCGGCGATCGACGAAAACGTCCCGGCGCCCGTGATTACGATGGCGCTGCTATCGCGTTTCGTATCGCGCCAAGACGAATCGTTCAGCGCGAAGGTGATCGCAGCGCTGCGCAACCAGTTCGGCGGCCACGCCGTCAAAATGGAAACCGCGCCGGCCGCCACGACCAAGCCGTGAGCACGACGCAAAGCACCGGGACGATCGAACGCCCAGACGGCGCGGCCTCGGCCAACCCGCTGCGCGCGGGCCTCGACTCGAATCGCATCGCCGAACCGTGCAATATCGTACTGTTCGGCGCGAGCGGCGACCTGACGAA
Source organism: Vulcanimicrobiota bacterium (assembly GCA_014304965.1). GTDB lineage: Bacteria > Vulcanimicrobiota > Vulcanimicrobiia > Vulcanimicrobiales > Vulcanimicrobiaceae > Cryoxeromicrobium > Cryoxeromicrobium davisii. Next base: position 5,250 of record JACRTZ010000126.1, read on the forward strand.
GCGCATGCTGATGCCGGCGCTCTACAACCTGCGGCTCGGCGACGTGCTGCCGACCAACTTCGGGATCATCGGTTTTTCGCGGTCGGACTGGTCGAGCGACGAGTTTCGCGCGCAGATGAAAGACGCGCTAGACCAATTCTCCCGTTCGGGGCCCGCCAAGGATCCGATGTGGAGCGAATTCGCCCAGCGCGTTTCGTACGTCAGCGGCGACTTCGACGACGTCGAAGCTTTCAAGAAATTGCGTCGGCAGCTCGACGAGAACGACGAGAAAATCGGAACGCAGAACAATCGCCTTTTCTACCTGGCGACGCCCCCGCCGGTCTTCGGAAAAGTAGTGGACCAGTTGAGTGCCGCCGGCCTCGGGCCCAAGGACCAGGCGCGCGGCTGGACGCGCATCGTCGTCGAAAAGCCGTTCGGCACCGATTTGCAATCGGCGCGCGCCCTGCAAATCGAAGTCACCAAGGTCTTTGACGAAAAGCAGATCTATCGCATCGACCACTACCTCGGCAAAGAGCCCGTTCAAGACATCATGGCGCTGCGCTTCGCGAACGTGATCTTTGAGCCGCTCTGGAATCGCCGCTACGTGGATTGCGTCCAGATCACCGCAGCCGAAACCGTGGGGGTCGAAAGCCGGGGCGGATATTACGAGAATGCGGGCGCGCTGCGCGACATGATTCAGAATCACGTGCTCAACTTGCTCGCACTCGTCGCGATGGAGCCGCCGATTTCGCCGAACGCCGATCACGTGCGCGACGAAAAATACAAGGTACTTTCGGCGCTGCGCTGCAATCCGCCGGACAAACTCGGGAAGATGACGGCGCGCGGCCAGTACGGCGCCGGGCTCGTGGACGGCAAACCGGTGCCGGGCTATCGCGAGGAAGCGAGCGTTGACCCAAACTCGAACACCGAGACCTATGCGGCCGTCAAGTTCTACATCGACAACTGGCGCTGGGCCGACGTTCCGTTCTATCTGCGCAGCGGCAAACGCCTGGGGCGCAAGTCGTCCGAGATCGCGGTGACGTTCCGGCCGATCCCGCAT
>JACRTZ010000206.1 GCA_014304965.1 Vulcanimicrobiota bacterium
GTAGGCGCCGATCACCAGCGCTTCGAGCGCTTTGATAAGGTACTCGTGCGAAAGCGAAGGACCGACCGAGGCATTCTCGGATTGCGAGCGGTCGATCGGTCCGGCCTGGGCGAGCGCCTTCCAGAGAAGAGCAGATTTGTCGCCAAAATCGGTCTGCGTCGAAACCTGGAAGCGCTCGTTGGCGACATCGCCTTGCTTCTGCAGCGTATTGACCGACGCGTCGCTGACGCCGATCGTCGCGAGCGCCGCACGCACGTTCTCGGCCGTCGTCGGCGCTTTGTACTTGATCGTCACGTCGGTGCCGCCGGTGAACGACAAGCCGAGTTTGATCGGGTAGTGGTGAACGATCATGTTGTATACGATCATCAGCGCACCGGCGAGGATGATCGTATACGAAATCGCCGAGACGATTTTGAACCAGCCGACGACGTTCCAATTCAGACGACGAAAAAACATGAGTCGGCGTCAGGCTCCGTAGATTTTCGGGCTCGTCACCAGTTCGTTGTCGACGACCAGATCCATAAAATAGCGCGTGATGAAGACTGCGGTCACGAGCGAAAACACCGTCCCCCAGAACAGCGTGTACGCAAAGCCCTTGACGGTTCCGGTGCCGAGCATAAACAGGACGCCGGCACCCACGATCGTCGTCACGTGGCTGTCGAAAACGGCCGAGAAGGCCCGCTTAAAGCCGATCTGCACGGCCGCGCGCAAGGTCCGACCGGCCCACAACTCTTCTTTGAGCCGCTCGAAGATCAGCACGTTCGCGTCCACGGCCATGCCGATCGACAGCACGAAACCGGCGATGCCCGGCAGCGTGAGCACGGCGTGCACGCCCGCGAGCAAGCCGAGCAACATGAGTACGTAGATGCCCAAGGCGACGTCGGCCAAGATCCCGGGCAGCCGGTAAAAAGCGGCCATGAAGATGAGCACCAGCGTGAGGCCGATCATGGATGCGTACAGAGACTTCTCAAGATCGAGCTTGCCGAGAATCGGGCCGACCGTGTCGTTTTCGATCACGGTGACGGCCACGGGCAACGCGCCCGCGTTGAGCTCGTTCGAAATTCGGATGACGTCATCTTCGGTGAAGTTGCCCGTGATCTGACCTTCGGTGGTGATCACGCCTTGAATGACGGCGGCTTCGACGTATTTCTGGTCGAGAAAGACGCCGAGGTACTTGCCCATGTTCTCTTGGGTGACTTTACCAAACGCCGCGCCGTCTTTCGTCTGAAAATCGATCTTCGGACGGCTCGACTGATCGTAGCCGGCCTGAGCGCCTTTGAGCTCGGCGCCGGAATACACGATAGGGCCGGAATCCTTATACGCGCCGTTGGGATTCTCGGCGTACTTTTTGTCGCGTAGCGTACGTTCGTACACGGCCGGCGGCACGATTTTGAAATCGAGCTTCGCGACGTCCTTGAGCTGACGGACCGCCTCGTCGGGATTTTTGACGTTCGGCAATTCGACCAGGATCCGGTCGGACCCAACCGGCGTGATGACGGGCTCCGCAACGCCCAAGCCGTTGATGCGGTTCTGCAACACCAGTTCGACTTGGCTCTGCACCGTGCGGGTGATTTTCGGAACTTCCTTCGAGGTGTGCAACTGTAGTAGGACGCGAACGCCGCCCTGGAGGTCCAAACCGAGCTTGATTTTGGTCTGAATCGGCAAGATCAAATACAAGCACAGCGCGATCGTCGCGAGGACGATCAAGCCTTTCAACCAGGGTTTGAGTCGAAGCCACATACTAAGGATAAATTTCCCGGGAAGGTGAGAACCCGCGTATTGTAGCAGGGTCGTTCCAGCCCGTCAAACGGGTTTGTTGCGCTTCCTCGGGTTCTTCACACGCACGTCGGGAGCCGTGCCGCATGGAACTCAAGACGGTCATTGCCGGGCCCTTGCAGTCGAAATACCGGCTGACGAAGCAGCGTGCCGCAGTATTGCGCGCGCTCGACAAGGGAGGTCATCTTTCGGCGGAGACGATCCTGCGACGGGTTCGCGGCGACCTCCCCGCGACGTCCTTGGGGACGATCTATCGAACCCTGGAAATTTTACGAGCCCTCGGGCTCGTGCAAGTCTTTTCCTATGACGGAAGCGCCGCACGCTTCGAGCGATCGCGCGAAAAGCATCATCATCTCACCTGCACGGTGTGCCGGCGTGTGGACGACGTTCACGTGGATCCGATCGCACAGATCGCCACGGACATCGCGCGACGCGCAGGTTACAGCGAATTCGAGTACGCGCTGACAATCGCGGGCCGCTGTCCCGAATGCGCCTCGGGTGCGGCGAGCACCGTCTCGGGCCGAAGCTCGAATCCCACCGGAAGTTCGGCATAGGCGAAAACGTCTACGACGACGCCCAGGCTGCGCAAAAGTGTCGCGAGCGGCGCGCGCAACGAGGCGCCGCAGATCACCGCGGCCCGCTCCCGAGCGACGCGCCCGCAATACGCGGAGACGGTCGAGCGCACGTGACCGGCAAGGTCGGCACCGTGTTCGTTGCTACCCTGCGCTAGCCATTCGCGCAGCTCGAGGTCGAATTCCGGCGCAACCAGCAACGGACGCAACGCCCCCGGCTCGCGACGTTGCAAGAGCGCCGGAACGATGCGCCGCCGGGCGGCCTCCGCGAGTTCGAGCGGATCGCGCGTAGCGCTCGCCGCATCGGCCACCGCTTCGAGCGTTGCCGCAACGTCGCGAGGCCAGACGCGCTCGCGCAGCAGCGCCTCGAACGTTCGTTGCAGCACCGTCAGTGAGAGACCCTCGGAGCCGAACTCCTTCACGAGCGACGGCACGCTCGCGCGCAAATGTTCGAGCAGCGTCGCAAGTTCTTGGCGCCCGACGAGTGCGGCGGCATGCTCGCGCGCAACTTCGGCGAGATGCGAGCCGACGACCGAAATCGGATCGAAGACGAGCGCGCCGCGGGCTTCGGCCGCTTCGCGCGAGTCCGGCGGCAGCCAGCATGCAGGCATGCCGTATACGGGCTCGCACACGCGCTCGCCGCCGAGCGCAGCGATGGTCTCGTCGCCGGCGACGGCGAGCACGCCGTCCAGTCGCAAGGAGCCTTCGCCTGCCGTCACGTCCCGCACGCGAATCGCATACGACGATGCATCGCGCAGCAAATCGTCGCGCAGCCGCACGCCGGGCAAGACCACGCCGATCTCGACGGCCAGGCCGCGGCGTACCTCGCCGATGCGATCGAGAAGCCGCTCGCATGCGGGAGGCGCGAGCAACGCGGCAAGATCCGCTCCGAATTCGATCGTCAGCGCGTCCACGCCGACGAGCGCAAGCGCCGTCTCGGGACGGCGAATCGCCGCTCGCCGCACGTCGTCTACGGCATCACCTTCCCGCCGGGTTCGCTCGCGTTGCCGCGCATCGGCCAACGCCGCGGCAACGAACGCGGCGCATCCGAACATCGCGAAGATGCCCCGCGGCAGGGCCGGGACGAGCGCCAGGCCGAGCGAAAAGACGCCCGCAGCCCGCAGAACGCCCGGGCGATCGAAAATTTGGCGCGCGAGATCGAGACCGAGCGAACCGTCGGCGGCGACGCGGGTTACCATCAAACCCATCGCCGTCGAGAGCAAGAAGGCCGGCAGCGTGGTGACGAGCGCGTTGCCGATCGACAACATCGCATACGTGTTCAGCGCCTCGAGCGCACCCATGCCGTGATACGCGGCACCGACGCTCACGCCGCCGGCCAGATTGAGCGCGACGATCGCGAGCGCCGCGATTGCGTCGCCCTTGATGAATTTCCCCGCACCATCCATAGCACCGTAGAAATCGGCTTCCCGCTGAACGAGCGCGCGTTTGCGGCGCGCGCCCTCGGCATCGAGTGCGCCCGCGTGAACGTCGGCGTCGATCGCCATCTGCTTGCCGGGCATGGCGTCGAGCGTGAAACGCGCCGCAACTTCGGCGACGCGCTGCGATCCGGCCGCGATGACGACGAACTGAATGACGATCAAGATGATGAAGACGATCAGCCCGACGACGAGATTGCCGCGCACGACAAACTGACCGAACGCCGGGACGATCGCGCCGACGCCATCGTCGAGATGACCCTGCGTCAAGATGAGGCGCGTGGCCGAAACGTCGAGTGCGAGCCGGAAGAGCGTCGCAATCAATAGCGCCGGGGCGAACGCCGAAAACTCGAGCGGATCGGCGACCGTGATGCTCACGAGCAACACGACGGCCGAGCCCAGCATATCGAGCGCCAACAGCGCGTCGAGCAGCGGCGGCGGTAACGGAACGAGCAATATCCCGACGATGCCGAGCACCGCTGCGGCGAAGCCGTAGGTGGCGGCGCCGCTCTTCACGCCTCGAGGAGCCCCGCGCGCGTCAGTCCCGCAACGACGCGCGCGACGTCATCGTAGCGATCGCGCGGGATGTAGCCGTCGACGGCGACCGCGGCGAACAAACCGCGCGCAAGCGCGATGTCTTCGACGATCGGGATGCCCAGTTCGCGCGCGCGCGCTCTGGCGGCTAACGCCGCCTCGTCCTGCGCGCGAACGACGACGCGCGGCACGGCGATCTCCGGTGGACGGTATGCGAGCGCGATCGCGACGTGCGTCGGATTGGTAACAACGAAGGCCGCTTCTCTCATGCGCGCGAGCGAGCTTCGCGCGAGCGCGTCGTGCGCGCGCCGGCGCCGGCCGCGCACGAGTGGATCGCCGTCCGACTCCTTCTGATCGCGCCGCACCTCCTCAGCAGACATGCGCAGGCGACGCAGACGCGACGACCGCGCCGACGCTGCGTCGGCGGCGGCCAGCACGCACCCGAATCCAACGGCGAGGCCGCAGGTCAACGCGGCCGCGTTGCGCATGTGAAACGCGAGCGCGAACGCTTCGCGCGGCTGCCACTGCGCCGTGCGTGCGAGGGCGATGCCGAGCGCAAGAGCCACAACCGCCGAACCGAGCAGCGTTTTGAGTAGCGCAAAGACTGTGTCACGCGAGAAGATCCGCTGCACCCCTTTCCAGGGCGCACAGCGCGACCAGTCGCAGCGCGGCGCGCGAACGGCCAGTCCCCCCGCGACCAGCGTCGCGAGCGCGGAGGCGCCGATCGTTGCGAACGCGGCGGGGAACAGGGCCGGCATGAGGATCCCGTGCGCGAGCGCAGCGCTCGTGACGCGACCGTGCGCCGCTTCCGACAGGCTCGCTGCAAAATGGTGCGCGACGCCGGGCGCCGCCACCGCAACGCCGAGCAATGCGCTTGCGAACGCGGCTAGCGACGTGGCGTCGCCCGCGCGCGCAACGTCGCCTTCGCGGCGAGCGCGCGCCAAGCGATGCGGCGTCGGCTCGAAAGAACGGTCGCCCGCCACGATTCAGCGCGACCGCAGCGACGAAACGTCGAACCACGGCAGCGCTCCGGTCTTCCAGGAGACCGTTAAGGAGAGCGCGGTCGTCACCAGCACGGCGGCGACCACCAGACCAAACGACAGGGCAAAGGTGGAGAAGCGCGGCACGACGCGGCCGAGCGCGGCCAGCGCGATCTGCACCGCAAAAGCGACGGCGATCGCCGGCCCTGCCACGAAGAGCGCGGCGCGCACCAGCGTCGCGGGAAGCGTCAATGCGAACGTTTCAAGATGGCGCGCGGCAAGCAGTTCGCCGGCGGGAAGCGCGACGAACGTCTGTGCGAAACCGGCGAGTGCGATCCGGTCGCCCCCAAAACACCAGAAGGCGGTCACGAGCGCAAGGGACCACAAGCGGCCGAAACCGGCGCCGGCCGCGACGCCCGCGGTCGGCACGCTGCCGCGAATGCCGGCGTAGTCGTCGAGGGCGCGCCCGCCCGCATACGCTCCGTCGTAGAGCAACGACGCCGCCGTACCGATTGCAGCGCCGATCGCGAGTTCGAGCGCAACCGCCGCCACGAGTGCCGGCGGCGTCGCCGGAACGCGAACGCTCACGGTACCCGCGAGCGCGCACGCAAGGGCGTATGCAAAGGCCGCCCGCGCCGCGGGCGGCACGTCGGGATGCGAAAAGCCCGGCGCTCGAAACGCGAAGCCTGCGCAACGAGCGAACACGAGCAGGTCGCCGCCGCTCACGGACCGCCGCGAACGATTGCCGGAATCGCCGCTACCGCGTCCTCGAACAGCCGCGCGCAGCCGCGCAGAGCGGCCTCGCCGAAAACGGCCGCTGCCGCGCCGACCGCGAGGAGTTTCGGCAGCAGCGTCAGCGTCTGCTCTTGGATCTGCGTCGCCGCTTGCATGACGGCCACGACGGTGCCGACGGCCGTAGCAAGCCCGAGCAACGGCAGTGCGACGG
>JACRTZ010000242.1 GCA_014304965.1 Vulcanimicrobiota bacterium
TCATCGCTGACCGGTGGGCGGAACGCGCCGCGCGCGGGGCGCGTGCGTTGGCCGGCGCCGCGATTACGCGTTCGCCGGCGGTCGCGATCGCGGCGACGCTCGCGCTCGCGCTCTTTTGCGGCGCCACAGGCGCCGCGCACATCGTGCGCAAGCCGATTCCACCGTCGCCCGTGCCGATCCTCACGCCCTCGGCGGAAGGCGACGAGTGGAGCGCGGCAGAGATCGCTGCGCTGCAAACCGACCTCGACGCGCAACTCACGAACGCGCCGCCGTTGCGCGGAGCGCACTTCGGGATGTACGCGATCGACACGCGCACTGGCAACGTGCTGTACGCCCGAAACAACGACGACGTCTTCCAAGTCGCTTCGACGCTCAAGTTGATCGTCGGCAGCGCCGCCCTCGACAAACTCGGGCCGGAGTATCGCTTCAAAACCGAGGCATCATTGACCACGAGAGCGCCGGTCGAGCCCGCTCACCCGGTGCCGTTCGACATGCTCCTCATTCGCGGCGGCGGCGATCCGCTGCTCAGTGCGGCAGATATTGACGACGCCGCGCGTGCGGTCGCGCGAACGCAAGGAAAGCTCGAGGGCGGATGGCTGGTGGACGACTCGCATTTCGACCTCGTGCCGTACGCTGCTGGTTGGTCTTGGGATGATTTTGCTTTTGACTATGCGGCGCCGTTGTCGGCGGCGAGTCTCGAAGAAAACGTCATCCATCTGACGATTGCGCCTGCCGGCGTGGCGGGAGCGCGCGCAGCCGTGCATTCGGCGCCGCTGAACGTCGTTCGGACGCCGATCGAGGGGGGTTGCAACCGCGTCCTCATCGTCGTTGCCGACGCGATGACGGGCGCCGCTAACTCCGAATCAACGCTCGACGTCGCACGGAACCGCTTTGGATGCATCCATTTCACCGGCATCGTTCCAGCAAGTGGACCTGCCGAGTCCCTAGATGCCGCCGTCCCGGATCCCGTCGAATACCTTCACAACTATGCGGGCACCGCACTACGCCGCGCAGGTGTTGATGCCCGCATCTGGGGCGGAATTCCGCGAGAATCAACGTACCGCAGTTATGGAGTCGCCGACCGGCCGATCCGAACGATTTGGACGCATCGTTCGGCGTCGCTCGGCGAATTTCTCGGGCCGAACTTTTGGATTCCCTCTGATAACTTCGTCGGCGAGATGCTGCTCAAAGAACTCGGGTTCGTCACCGGCGGAAAACCGGGCACGACCGCCAAGGGCATCGCCTACGAAAAATCGTGGCTCAAGAGTATCGGCGTGGATCTCTCGACGGTCACGCTCGCCGACGGCAGCGGGCTCTCGCAGTACGATCGCGTCACGCCGCGCGCGCTTGTCGCGATCTTGCAGCACGATTGGAACGGACCGTATCGCGCGCTGGTGCTCAACTCGTTGCCGGTCGGCGGCGCGCACGGCTCGATCGAAGGCATCACCGGCACGGCCGCGGCGGGGCGGGTGTTCGCCAAGACCGGCAGCATGATGCACGTGCGCGGTTTGGCCGGCTATCTCGCGACCAAACGTCACGGGGCCGTGACCTTCGCGTTCACCGTTGACGATTGGAACGGCGACTATCCGGCGCTCGCCGCCCTGCGCGCCGCGGCGCTCGCGCGGATCGTGAGCGACTGATGACCGAGCGCAACCTCTCCCCGCGCAGCTTGCACGATCGCGCTCAGGCGAGTCGGTGGTTTCCGGCGTACGCCTTCGCTGTACTAGCCCTGCTCTGTTTCGCGGCGTACCTGGTGCGCTATCCGGTCCTGGGCTCGGGAAATTTCCTGAGCGGCAACCTCTCGAACTACAACGTGTGGTATTGCGGACTGCAGGCCGTCAAAGAGCGTCGTGATCCATATCTCGTCGAGCCCATCCGTACGTGCGAGCAAAACGCCGAACCGCAAATTCATCGCAAGCCGTGGAGCGTCACGCCCATGCCGCTGCCCGGATACACGCTGGCGTTGCTCGCGCCGGTGCTGCTCTTGCCGTATACGACCGGCAAAGTACTGTGGCTGTTGCTGACGCTGGCCGCGCTAGCGTTCTCGGCCTGGTGCCTCACGCGGCTGACGCGCTTGCCGTTCGCGCCGCTCCTTGCCGTGATGGCGCCCGCACTGTTCGTGCTCCAGATCATGTACGCCGGCATCGAGCCCTTCGCGGTCGCCGCTTTGTGTGCGGCCGCCCTCGCACTCGAGCGCAATCGCTTTACGTTCGCCGTCGTCCTTGCGGCGTTCGCGATGGTCGAACCGCACGTCGGCCTGCCGGCCGTGCTGGCGCTCGCGATTCTCGTACCGCGCGCGCGCATCGCGCTCGCAGGCAGCCTCGTCGCGCTCGCGCTGCTGTCGGTCGGGATGCTCGGCCTGGCGACAAACGTCGAATACGTGCGCGTCGTGTTGCCGGCGCAGTCGGCCGCCGAGTCGCTCTATTCGTTCTATCAATTCGGGCTCACGCACGTGTTGTGGTTGCTAGGCGCGCCGGCCAAAGTCGCAACGACGCTCGGCTCGCTCTCGTACGTCGCGACGATCGCGCTCGGCATTGCGGTCGCGGCGCGCATGCGGTCGGGCTACGGTCGCGCCGCGGCCATCGTGCTGGTGCCGGTTGCGACCTCGTTGTTCGGCGGACCCTACGTTCACAACCACCAGATCGCGGCGGCGCTGCCGGGCGCATTGCTCTTGGCGGTGCTCGACGCGCGCCTCGCGTGGGCGGCCGCCGTTGCGGTGGCAATGCTTGCGTTTCCACCGCTGTACGACGTGCGCTTGCAAGAGGCGCTCGCATGCTTCGCCGTCGTCACGGCGATCGCGCTGCTGTTCGGGAAATGGTCGTGGCCGCGCCGGCTCGCGTTCGGCGTCGCGCTCGCCGGAGCGCTCGCGGTGACGATGCAACTCGACGAGCGGCTGCCGCACGCCGCGATGCACGAGACCGCGCAGCCGCAACTGATCCGCGCCGACATGCCGGCCTCGGCCGCGTGGGGATACTTGCTGCGCTGGAGTCCCGGGGCCGCGGTGGACGACGCGCGGACGCTCGTCGTCAAACTGCCGTGGTGGTTCGCATTACTCGCCCTCACGGTTTCGGCCGCGGACCTGCAAAGGGGCGCGCGCAGAAAGGACGCAATGGAAGGTTCTCCCACGGCCGCGTAGCCGAGGGCCACGACACGGAAGGTAGCATTGAAACCAAAGACCGCGCTGATCACGGGCATCACGGGCCAGGACGGATCGTACCTGGCAGAGCTTCTTCTATCGAAAGATTACCGCGTGGTCGGCATGACGCGGCGTACGAGCACCGACTCGCACGATCGCATCGCCCCGGTCTTGGATCGCATCGAAATCGTCTCGGGCGACCTGCTCGACCAGCACTCCATGACCACGATTATTGCGGAGACGCAGCCCGACGAAGTCTATAACCTCGCGGCGCAGTCGTTCGTCCCGACGTCGTGGACGCAGCCCGTGCTCACGGGCGAATTCACCGCGCTCGGCGTGACGCGCATCCTCGAGGCCATCCGGCACGTGAACCCCAAGATCCGGTTCTATCAGGCGTCGAGTTCCGAGATGTTCGGCAAGGTGCAGGCCGTTCCGCAAGACGAGGACACCCCGTTCTATCCGCGCAGCCCCTACGGCGTCGCGAAAGTGTACGGGCACTGGATCACCGTCAACTACCGCGAGTCGTTCGATCTCTTCGCCGTCAGCGGCATCCTGTTCAATCACGAGAGCGAACGGCGCGGCCGCGAGTTCGTGACGCGGAAGATCTCCGAAGGCGTCGCGCGCATCAAGCTCGGTTTGGACAAGAAGCTCAAACTCGGCAACCTCGAAGCGCAGCGCGACTGGGGTTTTGCCGGCGACTACGTCAAGGCGATGTGGCTGATGCTGCAGCAGAACGAACCGCAAGACTTCGTCATCGCCACCGGACGCACGCACAAAGTGCGCGATTTTTGTAAGCTCGCTTTTTCGACGATGGACCTCGATTACGAAAAGTTCGTCGAGCAGGATCCGCGGTTCTACCGTCCGGCCGAAGTGGATCTACTCGTCGGCGATCCGGCCAAAGCGAAGCGCGTTTTGGGCTGGGTGCCCGAGACGAGCTTCGAGCAGCTCGTCGAGATGATGGTGCGCGCCGACGTGGCTCGTCTGGCAGCGTTGAAGTAAGCGGGATGCGCGCGCTCGTCACCGGTGGGAACGGATTCGTCGGCCGGCACTTGTGCGCGGCCCTGCGCGAACGCGGCGATGAGGTCGTGGTGGCGGGACGGCCCCACGCTTCGGGTGTCGTGGACCTCGAACTCGATTTGCGCGATTTCGACAACGTCTGCGCGGTCGTCGCCGCCGCCAACGCGGACGTCGTCTTTCACTTGGCGGCCATCGCCTTCGTGCCCGAGGGAAACAACGATCCGCTGACCACCTACGACGTCAACGTGCTCGGAACGGCGCGCGTCTTCGAGGCGATTCGACGCTCGCCGCGACCGGTGCGGCGCGCGCTGTTCGTCGGGTCGGCCGAAATCTACGGCTCGCGGCCGGCCTCCGCGTATCCGCTGCGCGAAACGAGCGCGCCGCAGCCGACCACGCCGTACGCTGCGAGCAAGACGGCGGGCGAGGCGATCGCGCTTGCGGCCTTTCGCACGTTCGGAATTCCCGCACTGATGACCCGAGCATTCAACCACATCGGCCCGGGACAGGACGACCGCTTCGCGCTGTCGTCGTTTGCGAAGCAGCTCGCCGAGATCAAGAACGGCGCGCCACCGCTCATGTACGTCGGCAACCTGGAGGCGCAGCGCGATTTCCTCGACGTACGCGACGTCGTCCGCGCGTACGCGCTGCTCGCCGAGCGCGGCGTGGACGGAGAAGCGTACAACGTGTGCAGCGGCCGCGCGGTGACGATCAAGGAAGTTCTGCGGCGATTGATCACGATCGCCGGCGTCGCCGTCGAAGTGCGCGAGGATCCCGAGCGCATGCGCCCCAGCGACAACCCGCTTTCGCTCGGCGACAACGCCAAGTTGCGCGAAGCGACCGGCTGGGAGCCGACCATCTCGCTCGACGCATCGCTGCGCACCGTGTACGAGGCGGCGGTTGCGGGCGTGGGCGCCCACGCGTGAACGAGCGCCACGAGTTTCCCGTGTGGCGCACGACGCTCTTTAAGCATCGCGGGGCCGTCCTCGCGCTGCCGGCGATCGCGCTCGTCGCGTTCGGAAAGCCGAGCCGGCGGTCTATCGCGGCGGGCGTTCCGCTCGCGCTCGCGGGCTAAGCCTTGCGCTGCTGGGCGGTCGGTTATTCCGGCCGCACGACGCGCGCCGACACCGTCACGGCGCCGGCGCTCGTGACCGCGGGCCCGTATGCGCACGTGCGCAATCCGCTGTATCTCGGCAATCTGTTGACGGCCGCCGGGTTCGCACTGGCATTCACGGGCGGCCTGGGCCCCGGGAAACGTTTGCTTTTGTCGGGATTCGGTATCGGAACGATGCTTGCGGTGTACGCGGGGATCGTGCCGCTCGAAGAAGCGTACCTGCGGGAAACGTTCGGGGAAGCGTTCGACGACTACGCAGCGCGCGTGCCGCGTATCGTTCCGCGCCTGACGACGGGCGGCTTCGCCTCCGGCGAATACGATGCGACGACGATCGTCGAGGCGGAATCGCGCACCTTTGCGAGCTTCGCCGCGATGTTGGCGGCGCTCGCATTGAAAGCCGCGCGCGCGTAACGACGTGAGCCATGCGAGTCACGCGCCGCCGGTGAAGGGGTTCGCGCTCCGGACCGCGCTGGTGCTGACCGCGTTTGTGGCGTTCCTCGAACTCGCCGGCGGGATCGTCGCCGGAAGCCTCGCGCTGCTCGCCGATTCCGCGCACGTCTTCATGGATGCGTTTGCGCTCGGTATCGCGGTTGCCGCAAGCGCGCAGGCAGGCCGCCCCGCGACCGGCCGGCGCACGTTTGGATTTGCGCGTCTCGAAGTGCTGGCCGCGCTCGGAAACGGTGGCCTGCTCTTGGCCGTCGCCGTGTTGATCGCAGTGGAGGCCGTGCGACGCTTCGGTGCGCCGGGGCTCCCGCAGGGCGGAACGATGGCGATCGTTGCCGGCATCGGCTTCGTCGTCAACGTCGGCATCGGTTTGACGTTACGGCATTCTGCTCGCGACAACATCAACGTGTGAGCGGCG
>JACRTZ010000273.1 GCA_014304965.1 Vulcanimicrobiota bacterium
GTCTGCTGCGCGCAAGTTTGCTCGTGCACGACGTCGGTCACGGTCCCTTCAGCCACGCAAGCGAACACGTCCTCGGCGTGCGTCACGAGGAGCGCACGCGCGCGATCCTGGACCTGCCCGAGATGCGGGCCGCACTCGACGGGCTCGACGTTGACGCGAACGACGTGCTCGAGCTCGTCGCGGGCGAAGGCGCGAACCGGTACCCCGTGCTCAAAGAACTCGTCAGCGGACCGAACCTCGACGCCGACCGCATGGATTACCTCTTGCGCGATTCGTATTTTACGGGCGTCACCAACGGACGCTACGACGCCGAGCAGCTGACCATCTCGTTTCGTATCTTCGAGCAAAACGGTAAACCGGCGCTCGGCATCGACGGGCGCGGGATCGTCGCGCTCGAATCGTTCGTCATCGCACGCTACATGATGTTCGCGACGGTGTACTTTCACCACACGACGCGGATGTTCGAACGGCTCTTGAACGAAGCGCTCGAAGAGGTTTGGCCCGATCCGCGCGCGCTCGAGGACGTGAGCGAGTTTCTCGCTTGGGACGACTTTCGCGTGCTCGAAGCCTTGAGAAGCGCGCCCGGCGCGGCCGCCGCGGCTTTACGCTCGCGCGATATCCTCTACGTCGTGGCAGCGGAGTTCAACGCGGCGCGCGACCTCACGCGCTTCGAGCGCTGTTTCGACGCGCTGCGCCGGCGCTACGGCGACGCGGTCTGGGCCGATTCGCAAGAACAACTGCTGCACCGCCTGCCGCTCGGTTCCGACGGATCCGAGCCCACCATCCTCGTCGCGACCGACAGCGGCCTCGTGGACGCACGCGAAGCTTCGGACTTGATCTCGCGGCTGAGCGGCAAAGCGTACTGGCGAAAATTATTCGTTGCGAAAGCCGCCGCGCCGGCGGCTGAGGTTCGCGCGCTCTGCCGTCGCGTCGCGGACGGCGGCGAAGCGGCCTGATGGAACGCCACCACCTCGACGCGGGCTCGGCCGCGATTTTTGCCGTCGCATTCGTCGCCGCCGCGTTCGGGACGCGGAGCAAACCGTCGGTCGGCATCGCGACGATGCTGTTCTTCGATCCGTTCGACTTCGCGCACGATATTTCGCGCACGACCGTCACGCTGCCCAAAATCTTGCTGCTCGGCGTGCTGACCGGATTGCTTGTGCGCAGATCGCGCTGGAGCGCGCTCTGGGCGCCCGAGACGCGCGGCCTCTCGATTGCGGCCGTTGCATTGCTCGCGGCAAACGCGCTGACGATCGTTCCGTCCGAGTACATCGACACCGTCGCGCGCGAGACGTTGAAGGCGCTGCAGTACGCGCTCGCCTTCGCCGCCTGCGTCGTTGCGATTCGCGAGGATCCCGACGAGCGTCCGCTGCGCTTCGCGCTTGCGCTCAGCGTCTCGCTGGTCGCGCTGCTCGCGCTCGCGCAAGAGTTTTCGGGCGCGCCCGCTGCGGTTTCGATCGCCGGACGGGTGATGCAGCGCATCGCCGGACCGCTCGAAGGGCCCAACCAACTAGCGGGCTACTTCGGGATCGTGATCCCGATCTTGCTCGCCTACGCCGTCGCGCTCAAGGATCGCCTCGCGGCAGCGGTCGCGGCGCTCGCCTTCTTCGCGCTGGTCTTGACGCTCTCGCGCGCCGGCATCGCGGCGGGCGTGGTGGGCATCGCCGTGCTGATGACCGTTATGCGCGGCGTGTCGGCCCGCGCGGCCTTCGGCGGCGGGGCGGCCATCGTGGCGCTCGGCGCAGCGGGCCTCGCGGCCACGGGCGGCTTCGCGCGCTTCGTGTCGCTCGGCGAAGTCGGTGCGCCGACCGGGCTCGCGACGCGCTGGCAATTGTGGACGGCCGCAATCGATCTTTGGAAACGCAGTCCCTGGCTCGGCATCGGCGCCGGCAACTACGAACTCGAACTTCCGTCCGTCGGACTTCCAACGGTGCGCACCCACGCCAACAGCATCTATCTTCAGGCCCTCGCGGAAGGCGGCATTCCGCTGCTCGCCGCGACGCTCTGGGCCGTATATGCCTCCATCGCGACCTTCGCGCGGGCGCGTTCGCGCGACCCGCTCGTGCT
This sequence comes from Vulcanimicrobiota bacterium, assembly GCA_014304965.1. Taxonomy (GTDB): domain Bacteria; phylum Vulcanimicrobiota; class Vulcanimicrobiia; order Vulcanimicrobiales; family Vulcanimicrobiaceae; genus Cryoxeromicrobium; species Cryoxeromicrobium davisii. Next base: position 2,068 of record JACRTZ010000273.1, read on the forward strand.
CGGCGTGCTGGCCGCAAGTTGCGGCCTCGCGCTGCATCAAATCTTCGACTGCATGACCTTCTTTCCGAAAGTCGGCGCGTTCTGGTGGATCGTCATGGGCGCGGCCGTCGCGCGCATCATCGTCAGCCGCGAGCAATCCGCCGGCATGGAGCGGGCTCAGGAATAACCCACGCGCATCAAAACAACGCCGAGGTGGCGCGTGTCGGCGTTGACGTGTTCGCGCACCGGAACGAAATCGCCGGTCGTCGCGAAGGCGAGCGGAACGTCGCCGCGTTTGCCGCGCATGCGCGCGGGCAAATCGAAGGTAAGCGTATAGACGCCCGGACCGTAACAACAGCGGCGCTGCACGGGCGCGCCGTCGATCGAAACGGCGAGGCCTTGCGGATGCGCGTGAAAGAACGGATAATCCGGAACGTACACGGTGACTTCGAGCCGCTTCGCGGGAGCGGTCTTGCGCGAAAGCACGCGCGCTCGCGTCGCGAGCCAGCAGCACATCCGGTCGTTCGCAATCGTGGACGGGTACAGGCCTTCGACGTCCAGCGCGCCGCGAACCGCGTCGGGGACGACGACCCCCGGCGGAAGCGACCAGAGGACGCCCGAAACGTGCGGTGCCGCGGTCGGTGCCGAACCGACGTCGCTGACCTTCTTCCCCGAGAGACAGCCCGCAAGCGCGAGCGCACCGGCGAACGCGAGCGCGCACAACGCGAATCGCAGCCTCAATAGATGGACCGGAATCCCCGCTGCAGCGCGTGCATCTCTTCGAGCAGCGCCATCCAGCGAACGTTGTAGTTTTGCGGGTGGGCGAGTTCTTCGAGCGCACCCGGCAGCTGCGAAATCATGCGTTCGATGGATTCCAGCACGGTGACCGAGGGTGTGAACCCGAGCGCGCGCGAGAGCTTCGCGTTGCTGATCCGGTAGTTTCGGACGAGGGAGGGCAGGGGTGCCTCGACCAGTTCCACGCGCACGTCGCGCAGCGCGAACGAGCCCGCGACGAGCATCGCGAGCTGCCGAATCTGATAGTTTTCCTCCAGCACGTTGAAGATTTGGCCGCGCACGGCGTCGAGCGGCGCTTCGAGCGCCATCACGTGCACGCGCGCGACGTCGCTGACGTCCACGAGCGGCCGCCACATCCAGCCGCCGCCGTGCAGAAAAAGCCGCCGATGCATCGAGGCGTCTTTGATGAAGGTGTTGACGACCAGATCGAAGCGCATGCGCGGACTCCAGCCGTACACCGTCCCTTGCCGAAAAATAACCGGCGCGAAGGCGCCGTCGGCCGCGGCCAAGATGGCCTCTTCGCCGTGACGCTTCGAGAGCGAGTACGCCCCGCGCGGCGCAATCTCGGTGCTCTCGTCGCACATGATCGGCGAGCGTTCGGGTTCGTTCGCCGAACTCTCGGTGTCGTAGAGCGACGCGCTGGATGCGTAGGTAAACCGCTCGATCCCACGTCGTTTGCAGAGCTCGACCAGGCGTTCGGTGCCGACCGCATTCATCTGCCAATTCGCTTCGGGGTTGTACTCGGCGGTCGGATCGTTCGAGAGGCCGGCGAGGTGCACGACCGCCTCGATGCCATCGAACCATTCTTCGCGCAGATCGCGAATGTCGCCGACGATCTCTTCTACCCGTACGCCGGCAAGCGGGCGGCGTCCCCAAAAAAACCGGTCGAGAACGACCGGCGAATGTCCCGCCCGAATGAGATGGTCGCAGAGAACGCAGCCGATATAGCCGCCGCCTCCGGTGACGAGCACGCGCACATACCCTTCTTCGTCCCAAGGCCGCGCAAGTCCGCGAGGCAAAGGGCACACCATGCCGATCCAGCGATTAGCGACCGACTTCGCGGACGCCGCGATTTTCATTCCGGAGGTCTTCGAAGACGAGCGCGGCTTTTTTAAAGAAACCTACTCGACCGCGAAGTATCGCGCGCTCGGTCTGACCGACGAGTTCGTTCAGGACAGCGTATCGTTCTCCAACAAGAACGTACTGCGCGGGCTGCACTTCGACAGACGCATGTCAAAATTCGTCCAGGTGCTGCGCGGAACGATCTTCGACGTCATCGCCGACATCCGTCCCGGCTCGCTGACCTTCGGCCACTGGCAAGGCTTCGAGCTCTCGGAATCCAGCCACCGGCAGCTCTATATCCCGCCCGGATTTGCGCACGGCTTCTTGACGCTCACCGGTGACGTCATCTTTTCGTACAAACACGGGGCATTGTACGATCCGCAATTTGACGGAGCGGTGCGCTGGAATGACCCAACGCTCGCAGTGACCTGGCCGCTGACCGGCGAGCCGCGCCTCTCAGCGAAGGATCGCGGCGCGCCACTGCTCGGGGAGATCAACCGCTGAAGCGGGCCCGACCGATGGCCAACAGGGGTGTCCAGCGTGACCGGCAAGGAAGATGGCACGTCGACCGAATGGGTCACGGCGCCGACCGGCGCGATCCGCTGCGGCGGCATAATGCGGTCGCCCGGCGCTTCGATCAAGAACGCCGTCGTAACGTCCGCTACATGGGTTTGAACAGGGGAGCCAGTAACGAGTGGGATTCCAGAATGATTTAGTCGGGACGGTACGAGGCCGCAAACAAGCGGAGCTCGGGACCCCGGTATGGCTTGTTACGGGGGGCGCCGGCTTTATTGGTTCCCACTTTGTGAAGCTCGTACTCCGGGAACGGCCGGAGATCACGGTTCTAAATCTAGACGCGTTGACGTACGCCGGAAACCTTGAAAACCTGGCGGAGATCGAAGGTCATCCGCGCTATCGGTTCGTGCACGCAAATATTTGCGATGCCTCGGCCGTCAACGGCGTGTTTGAAGAATGTGCGATTTCCGCCATCGTAAACTTTGCCGCCGAATCGCACGTCGACCGTTCAATCCTGGATCCCGAAGAATTCTTACGGACCGACATTTTGGGCACCCACGTTCTACTCGAAGCAGCACGGCGTCAGCAAACGAACCGCTTTCTCCAAGTTTCAACCGATGAAGTGTACGGCCACGTCGCCCATGGCGCGTCGCGCGAGGACGACCCGATCGCACCGCGCTCGCCGTACGCTGCGAGCAAGGCCGGCGGCGATCTTCAGGTCCTCGCTCACGGAACGACCTACGGGACCTCTGTGATGATCACACGCGGCTCGAACACTTATGGCCCCAACCAATATCCCGAAAAATTGATTCCGCTCTTTGTCACCAACCTGATCGACGACGAGCCGGTTCCGGTCTACGGCGACGGCCTGCAGATCCGAGATTGGCTGCACGTCGAAGATCATGCGCGCGGCATCTTGCACGTCCTCGAGCATGGCGAGCTCATGAATGTTTATAACATTGGCGGCGGAAACGCGCGGACGAATATGGAAATCACCAAGCGCTTGTTAGACCTCTGTGGTCGAAGTAAAGGCACGCACATTCGGCACGTCCTCGATCGCCCGGGTCACGACCGGCGCTACGCCCTCGACGCGTCGAAAGCGCACAGTCTCGGCTGGAGGCCGCGTCGCGATTTCGAACAAGGACTCGAAGAGACCGCCGCCTGGTACCGCGAGCACGAGTCGTGGTGGCGGCCTATCAAGAGCGGCGGGTGCGCAGATTACTACCGGACGCAGTATGCCGAAAGGGGCGCGCGATGAAAGGCATCATCCTTGCGGGTGGATTAGGATCTCGCTTGCGTCCTCTAACGAAGGTCACAAACAAACACCTCTTGCCGATCTACGACAAACCTATGATTTTCTACCCGCTGGAGACGCTCTGCAAGGCCGGGATCTCTGAGATCATGATTGTGACGGGGGGAAATTCCGCAGGCGAGTTCTTGCGGTTGTTAGGAAACGGACGCGAATTCGGCCTCAAGCACCTAGACTACACCTACCAGGAAGGCGAGGGTGGCATTGCCGACGCTCTTCGTCTCTGCGAACACTTCGCCGAAGACGATCGCACCTGCGTGATCCTGGGCGACAACATTATTCAGGACGACGTTACGC
>JACRTZ010000042.1 GCA_014304965.1 Vulcanimicrobiota bacterium
AAACCGCAAGCGCCGCGTTGCGTGGGGGGCTGGGGCCGCCGTACGCGCTTGCCCGCTGCGCGGCGTTTGCGGTGGCACTCGCGCGCGGGTCGTCCGCGCGGGCGGCGTGATGCTGCGCATATACCATACGTCCGATTTGCACGATCGTCGCGGGATCGCCGCGCCGCTGCGCTCGCTGCGCGCCGAGGCGCCGGGGTTGTTGTTCGATTGCGGCGACTCGCTGCGCGGAAGCCAGACGGTGTACCGCGCTCGCGAACCGATTTCGGCCGAACTCGACGACGCCGGATACGATGCGCAAGGCGTCGGCAATCGCGAGTTTCATTACGCTTTCGGCCTGATGTCGGCGCGCGCGCGCCGCATGCGCAGGCCGCTCGTCTGTTCGAACTTGTCGGACCGCTACGCCCGCCCGCTGCCGTTCGTCTCGGAGGTATCGTTCGAAAGCGGCGGCGTCGCGGTGCGCGTGTTCTCGCTACTGGTCGTGCAATATCCGCCCGGCAGCCCGTGGGAACGGATGTTCGGATGGTCGTTTCGCGATCCCATCGCGGTTGCACGCGAGCATGCGGCGCGCGCGCGCGACGGCGAAGTGCTCGTCGTGCTCTCGCACCTCGGCTTACGCTCCGACCGCGAACTCGCGCGCGCGGTTCCGCGGCTCGATCTCGTTCTCGGAGGGCATAGTCACGATACGCTGCACGCGCCCGAGTTTGCCGGCAACGTGCCGATCGTGCACGCGGGGCCGTATGGACGCTTCGTGTCTCGCACCGAACTCGACGTTCGCTCCGGGCGCGCAACGATCGCGGAATTTGCGTTGCTGCCGTTGCTCCCGGCGGCCTGAAGCGTGCGCCGCGTCTTGTTCGTCAGCAACGGTCACGGCGAGAGCGCCATCGCCGAGCGGATCGCGCAGGAGGCGGCGGCGCTTGCGCGCGCGCCGCTCGGACTCGATCACCTCGCGCTGGTCGGCGTGCCGCAGGCGGGCGGCCCGCTTACGATGGTCGGGCCGCGACGTTCGCTGCCGAGCGGCGGCCTCGTTGCCATGGGCAACGTGCGGGCATTCGCGCGCGATCTGCGCGCCGGATTCGCGGGATTGTTCGCGCAGCAAGTGGGATTCTTGCGCGCGGAAGGTTCCCGCTACGACGCGGTGGTCGCGGTCGGCGATGCGTACGCGCTCTCGCTCGCGCGGCTTGCCAAACGACCGACCATCTTCGTCGGCACGGCGAAGAGCGTGTACTGCGCTCCGTACGGGCGCTGGGAGCGGCGCTTATTGCGCAAAGCATCGCGTACGTTCGTACGCGATGCGGCGACGGCGGAACGCTTGCGCGCGCAAGGCGTCGCGGCCGAAGCGCCGGGCAACGTCATCGCGGACCTGACCGTAACGGACGGGGCCGCGGCGCCGCCCGCGGCGATTGCGATCTTGCCCGGCAGCCGAGAGCCCGCGTACGCCGAGGCGCTGGTCTTGACGCGCATCGTGCGCGCGCTTTCCGGGGGCGTCCCGGCCACGCTCTCGATCGCACCCGGCCTGGATCCGGAGCGCTTTGCCTCCGCCCTGGCCTCGGACGGATGGAGCGTCGAGCGGCAGTCCGAAGGGCCGGTGGCGTTTACCGCGCGGTTCGGGGAGCATGCGGTCTTCGGCTGGCAGGGCCCGGCCGGCGCCCTTTTTGGTTCCGCAGCGATTGCGCTCGGCCAAGCGGGGACGGCGAACGAACAGGCGGCCGCGGCCGGGCTGCCCGTCGTTGCGCTCGACGACGACGGACCGCCCGGCGGCCGGCGGCGGCGCGAGAGCTGGTACCGGATGCGTCAGCGGCGTTTGCTCGGGGAAGCGCTCGTCCTGGTGCGGCCCGACCCTGACGCGGGCGCCGCCGCGGTGCAGGCGCTGCTCGACGACGCTCCGCGCCGCGCGCGGATGGGAGCGGTCGGCCGGGAGCGCATGGGCCCTCCCGGCGGCACGCGCGCGGTGGCGCTGGCGGTTGTGGAAGTCGTGCAAGCGTGAACCGCATTGCCGCGCTCGTCCTCGCGACGTTTTTCGTGCTGGTTCAGCTCTACACGTCGCTCGCGGCGCTCTCGCCGACCCCGCCGGTCGGCTACCTGTTCCTCTCGCGCGCGACCGCGGCCGCGGCGGTGGCGCTTCTCGGCATCTCGGCGACGGTTGGGATCGTGCTCGCGCTTCGCGAGCGGGCCGCCGGTCGAACGGGTTCGCGTTGGATCGTGCTGCCCTGGATCGGTGCGAGCGCGCTCAGCGCGCTCGCCGGCCTGGACCCGCGCTCGGGCCTGGAAGTGGTGGGCTGTATGCTCATGGCCGCCGGTTTTCACGCCGCCCTGGTCCGCTGGTACCGCCGGCCCCCGGTCGCGCGGGCGGTTCTCGGGGCGTATCTGTGTTTCGGATTGTTCGCGGCGGTCGCGGCGCTCGCGATGGTCGCCGTCCGGCGCCCGCTGATGCTGAGCGAACTCAATCACGGCCGCGCGGCCGGCTTTTTCGTGACCGCCAATCAGTTCGCGGCCTTCCTCTTACTTTGCGGCTTTGTCGCGTTCGGGGTAGCGCAGGCCGGCCGCGGTTGGTTGCGGCCGCTCGGGTGGGCGACGACGGTCGCGTCAGCAGCCGCCCTGATCGCGACCTTTTCACGTTCGGGCTGGATCGGGGCGATCGCGGGCGCTCTGTTCCTCGCCATCGCGCATCGCCGTTGGCTGCCGGCGGCGGGGATCGCGGCGTTCGCGGCCGCCGGGGCCATGCTCTTGCTGACGGTGCCCGTTGCCCGCCACGATCCCGCCGACGCGTTCAACCGGATAGCGGTCGCGCTGGCCGGGCTGCGCGCGGCCGAACTTTTTCCGATGACCGGCACGGGGCCAATGGCGTACTGGCGGGTCTATCCGAGCCTGCGCCCGATCGACGGGGCCCCGCCGGGAACGTTCGGCGCCCTCCATCCGCACAATGCCTACCTTTCGCTCGCGGGCGAACTCGGGCTGGTCGGCCTCGTCGCCGTTTTCGCGGGCTGGTGGGCCTTCGGACGCGCGGTCACCGCGCGGCTGCGGGCTGCCTCGGCGACGCCCGCGCGCGAGCGGCGGCAGTTGGGACTCGCGGTCTGCGCGGGGCTTGCGGCGGCTCTGGTCCAAGGTCTGTTCGATACGATCGGGGTCGTACAGATGGCCTTTGTTTGGATTCCCTACACCGCGCTCGCCTTGGCCGCCGCGCGCGACGGTCTGGGGGAACCGAACGTGATGCGCTGCCGGCTCGCCGTTCTGCTCGCACTGGCCGCCTGCTCCGCCCCGCCACCCGCCCCGCACGCTTCGAGTCCGCCCTCGCCCGCCACGGCCGCGCCCGTCCCGATCAAAATCCGCGGTCACGGCGTCCCGGGCGATCCCGGCTCGAAGTACATCTACTTAACCGAGCAAAAGAAGAATCGCATCGTGTACGCTCTGCGCGCCGACTCCAACACCTCGATCAGAACCTCGCAAGGAAACGGCCGAAGCGATTTCGTGCGGCCGCACGTGATCTTTCACGCAACCGTTGCCCGCACGCTGACCGCCGATGCGCCGCATGCGACGGTGCTCGAGCGCGACAAGAGCGTGCTGATGACCGGGGGCGTGCTGACCCATTCGAACGACGGCATGACCTTGACGAGCGACACCCTGCGCTACGACGACGCGCGCGAAACGCTGCACGGCGAGGGACACGTCACGATCTCGACGGCGGCCGGAGAACGTTTGACCGGAAACTATTTCGATTACGACCTGCGCACGACCGAAATGCACGTGACGCCGTGACCGTGCAAGCACCGGTCGCGCGGCGCATCGTCATGGAAGCGCTAGTGAAGCGCTACGGCCCGCGCACCGTCGTCAACGGCGTCAGTGCGAGCGTGGGCACGGGCGAAGTCGTCGGGCTGCTGGGGCCAAACGGCGCGGGCAAGACCACGACGTTCTACATGGTGGTCGGACTCGTCAAGCCCGACGCCGGCCGCGTCGCGCTCGCGACCGAGGATGCCCTGGTGGACCTGACCGGGCTGCCGATGTATCAGCGGGCGCGCTCGGGAATCGGCTATCTGGCCCAGGAGAACTCGATCTTCCGCAAGCTTTCCGTCGGCGACAACATTCGCCTGATCTGGGAAATGAACGGCGTTCCGCGGCGCGAGCAGGAGCGCCGGCTGCCCGCGCTGCTCGACGAGTTCGGGCTCTCGAAGTTCATCGCCGCGCGCGGCGATTCGCTTTCCGGCGGCGCGCGCCGCCGCGTGGAGATCGCGCGCGCGATCTCCACCGATCCGGCTTTTCTGCTGCTCGACGAACCGTTCACCGGCATCGATCCGATCGCGGTCAAGGACATCCAAGTGATGATCCGTCAGCTGCGCGATCGCGGCTTGGGCATCTTGATCACGGATCATCAGGTGCGCGAAACGCTCGAGATTGTGGACCGTGCGTACATCCTCAACGAAGGCAAGATCATCATCTCGGGAAGCGCGCACGAAGTGCTGGAGTCGCCGCTCGCGCGGCAGTTCTACCTGGGCGAAGGTTTTCGTCTGTAATGGAGCGCGCGCTCGCGGCCCTGCGCGAGGCGTGGCCGACATTTCCGGCCGTCGCGATCCTCGATCGCTATATGGTCGCCGAACTCGGCGGACCGTTCGCGTTCGGCCTGTCGGCATTCGCGCTGATTTTCGCTGCCACGAACCTGTTGGCGATCAGCCGCTTGATCGCCGAGCAGCATGCGCCGCTGGTCTCCGCGATGGAATATTTCTTCTGGCAGTTTCCGCAGATCCTCATCACCGTGGTGCCGATGGCGATGCTGCTCGGCGTGCTGCTCGCGTTGCAGCGCATCTCCGGCGAAAGCGAACTGACCGCGCTCAAAGCCGGGGGCGTCGGCCTCGTGCGCGCGGTTGCGCCGCTCCTGATCGTGGGCTTCGCCGTGTCCGTGCTCTCGCTCGTGCTGCAAGAAGGCGTCGTTCCGTACGCCAACGACCGGGCCACGTATTTGCGCGAAAACGTGATCAAGCAAGTCGGCGCCTTCGGCGGCGGCAGCCATACGGTGACCTCGAGCTTGCCGGGCGGCGGCCGGCAGGTAACGTTTTTCGTGGGGTACGACCCCGTCACGCAGTCGCTCCTCGACGTGACGCTGATCAAGTACGACGCCCTCAACAAGCCGCAAGTGATCGTGTTCGCCGACCGGGCGAAGTACCAGCAGCCGACCTGGACTTTCAGCAACGCGCAAGAATACAGTTTCAATCCCGACGGTACGACGCACTTGTTGCAAGCGCCGCAACAGCAGGTGGACGTGGGCGAGCGGCCGAGCCAGATCCAGGAGACGATCACGAACAAGAACCGCGAAGAGATGAGCCGCTCGCAACTGCGCGAAGTGGTCGCCTCCGGGCAACTGTCGCCGCCGGAAATGCGCGCGTATCAGACCACGTATGAAGAAAAGCTCGCGCGTCCGTTCGCTTCGTTCGTGTTCGCCTTGATCGCCGTACCGTTCGGCTTGCGCGCGCCGCGCTCGGGCGGCGGCACCGGGCTCGGTTTCGGTCTCGCCGTCGCGATCGTCTTCGTGTACTTCGTGATCGCGAGCGTCGCGTCGGCGTTCACGAGCAGTTTGAACGGCGGTTACGTGGTTTCTGCGCTCGGCGCGTGGATGCCGAACGCGCTCTTCACCGGCATCGGCGCGTATCTTCTGCAGCGCGCGGCGCGTTAGGAGCCTGTCGGACTATGCTCGCGCACACTGCTGCAGGTGATCTTGAGCCGATTTCGAGGAGAGGCGGAGGGAGCATAGCAGCGCTCTGTGACCGAAGACTCGACGATGAAATCGGACAAAATAATCGCAGCCCTTGGGGTTGCGCACGGCGACGGCCGCCCGCTTCGTCTCTTCTCGCTCAAATGACGCTGTCATTTAGCGCTCGTCGATCCTTGCCGACGGCACGCGGCGTGCGCAACAGTGCGCGCGAGCATAGTCCGACAGGCTCCTAGAGGTGGGAACCCTTGGCGGCACCGTCCTGATCGTCGCGTTCACGCTGGTCGCAGGCGCGATCGCGTACATTGGCGACCGCGTCGGACATCAGATCGGGCGCAAACGGCTGACGCTGTTCAACTTGCGTCCGAAGTACACGTCAACGATCATCGCGGTCGCGACCGGGATGGCGATCGCGCTGCTCGTCACGGCGTCCTCGCTGCTTTTCTCGCAGTACGCGCGCGCGGCGTTCTTCCATCTTGACGAGATCAACAATCGTGTCAATCAATTGCAAGCCGAAGCCGATTCGCTCAACAAACGCGTTCGCGAGAGCAACGTCGTGGTCAATCGCGGCGACTTGCTCTACGAGCAGTACTTGCCGCTCGAATCCTCGCAGGCGCGCGCCGACCGCCTCAAGCGTTTGGCGGCCTTCTTCGACGCGGTGGTGCTCTCGCTCAACCGCCGCTACGTCCCGCTCGGTCTCAAACCGGTCGCACTCAAATCGAGCGATCCCGCCGTACGGCGGCAGTTCGACGCGCTCTTGACCGACCAGCGCGTGCAGGGCTTCTTGCTCACCGGTCCGGTGATCGTCATCGCGATCGCGGATCAGAACCTGTTCGTCAACGACCCGATCCATTTCGGATTGCAGCCCTACGCCGATCGCCGCATCTTCGCCGCGCACGTTCCGATCGCGAGCATCGAGGTGGACGGCGGGACGAAGGTGGTCCCGCAGATCGCCTACGCCCAACTGAGCACCGCGGTTCAGGACGCTGCCATCACGGCGGGCATGCCGAGCCCGTTCGCGCGCCCGCTTCCCGCCCTGAGCACGAGCGAGGTGGAAACCACCCGCCGCCAGATCCGGGACGGCCGCGGCCGCTTCTACATCGTCGCTCGAACGCCGATCGACGTCTACCCGCACACGGGCGGGATTCCGGTCTCGTTCGAGTTGAGCAGGACCCCGCGGTGACCGAGGGGGCGATCCTGGGAATCGACCCCGGGACCCGCAAGTGCGGCTACGCCGTCGTCGCCGTCCCGGGAGGCGACGCGCTCGAACTCGGCATCGTCGCGCCCGAGGCGCTGGCCGAGCGCATCGCGAGCCTCCTGGAACGGCTGCCGATCCGCTCGGTCGCGCTCGGCGGCGGCACCCATACGGCGGCGGTGGCGGCGGTCGTCGCACGCCTCGGGCTGCCGTTGCGGGTCGTGGACGAACGCGAAACGACGCTGCTCGCTCGCCGGCGCTACTTCGAAGTGAACCCCCCGCGCGGCTGGCGGCGCTTGATCCCGCGCGGGATGCTCCTGCCGCCCCGGCCCATCGACGACTTCGCCGCGCTCCTCATCGCCGAGCGGCTTTTAGAGGAAGAGGCCCGGGCGAAGGCCGCCGGCGAGACGGCCTAGGGGCGGGTCCGAGCCCTGACCGGGCATCCCCCGCTTTGATTTGCTGGAAGGAGTCGCCCTTATCCGGTCGTAATCGGAACGTCGGCTGCGCTCAAACGAGGGGCGTACTTTACGTGTCTTTGCTTTTCAAGCGGAGTCGCGTGTATTTCAAGGGTCCGGCGAAGGCAAACTCGGCAACTCTCTCCGGCTTGCGAAATGGGTACGATCTCGATGCGAACGCTGCCGACGAAGCTGTGGCTTCTTACTCTTCTGGAGGATTTATGAAGCGTCTCGCAACCCTGGTCCTCGCGTCGAGCTTTGTGCTCGGCTCGGTTCTCAGTTTGGGCCGGGCTGCCTCCGCTACGCCGTTCTCGGATGTGCCGGCCAATCACTGGGCCTATCAGTACATCCAGAGCCTCGCGGCCGACGGCATCATCGACGGCTATCCCGACGGCAAGTTCAAAGGCGACCGCCCGCTGACGCGCTACGAAATGGCCGTCGTCGTGGCGCGCGTCATTGCCAAACTGCAAGAAAACCAAAAAACCGAACCCCAAGTGAACTATCGTCCCGACATCGACAAACTGCAAAAGTTGATCGATGCGCTCAAGGACGAACTCGATTCTCTCGGCGTTCGCGTCACGAATCTCGAAGATTCGCTCGACGCGCTCGATAAGCGGACGAAGTTCGCGCAGTCGCTCTCCATGCACGGATTGTTCCTGCCGAACGTCACGTTCCGCCAACGCACGAACATCCAACGTTCGATTCAGAATCTGACCGGCGCGACCCAGGCGACCTACTACGGTCAGAGCATCGCCAACAACCGGACCGGTTCGATCGATCCGTTCGTCAATGCGTTCATGTCGAGCGACGATTCGAACAATCCGCTCACGCAGAACGGCTCGGGCGTTCAGATCCGTCAAGACAGCCGGTTCTCGCTCGCCTATCAGTTCAGCGACAACCTGACGATCTCGCTGCCGGTGCATATCCTCAATTTCGAATACGGCGGCGAATACGCGCAGCAGGCCAAGGTCGACATCGAGCCCGGCATCGACATCAACGTCGCCAAGGCCGGCGCGATTTCGAACCTGCACGTCAAGTTCGGCATCCTCGACAACATGCAGTCGTCGCGCACGGGACTCGCGTTCCGGGCGCCGTTCGGCTACAGCGCGGCGGTACCGTACGAACTGCCGCTCCAACCTTATCAGAAGGGCTTTGCCATCAGCGGCACGCTGGCCGAGACCAACTTCGGCTCGACCTCGTTCTTCGGCTCGTTCTCGCGCATGGATCAGGATCTGGTCAATACGCAAACGGCAAACGACTTGAACGTCTGCCCGGTTGGTTGCTCCGCGTATCTCTTCCCGATCACGCCGCCGCAGGCCGGTTTCGTCCAGGCGGGCGCCGCTCAAGCGCTGCGCACGGACAACTTCAACAGCGGCACGGGCGGCCTGCAACAGGTCTACCTGACGCAGAAAGCCGTCCTCGGCTCGGTCTTCGTCTCGTTCTATAACGGCACGACCTACAGTAACGTGGGCGTGGCGACCGGCGGACCGGCCAACCCACTGCCGGCCATCACCTACAACGATGCGTACAACTCGGTCGTTTTCGGCTCGCCGATTCCGGCCGGATCGACGATTTCCATCACGTATCGCGGCGTGACCGCAACCGGTAATACCGGTCTCCAGCGTTACATGGCCAACGCTCGCCTGAACCAGAAGTTCAACGGCGTCGCCGGGCTCGAGATCGGTGCGACCTTCAACCGCATCTTCGACTTCGACGACACCCAGACGACCGGCGACCTCACGCAGGTATTCGCAGCCGGCGGCAACGGTCAACCGCTCGTGAGCGACACGGTGTTCGGCATCGACGCCGTCCTGCCGCTGCCGTTCCTGATCAGCGGTGCCGGTTCGAACCCGGTGATCTTCGGTGAAGCCGCGTTCAGTAAGTACACGCCAGATTTCCGCAACGTCGCGGCCATCGGCGACACGGCCGGCGTCATCGGCATGCGCCTGAAGATCCAAAAGATCGAATTCAGCGTGCAGTACCAGAGCGTCGGCGCGGACTTCCTCGACGGAGCGCCGTTCAAGTACTACGGTAATCCGCCACCGCTGTTCGCGTTCTATCACGGAACGTATTTCCCGGACTTCTACGGTTTCGGGAACAGTCTCGGAATCAACACGCAGTTCGACAACCAGTTCACGGCCGTGGGCCAAACTGCGACGACGACCCGCTTGAATCCGAACCTCACGTTCCTGTACCCGGTCTTCAATCCGCTCAAGGGGAACAGCCCGACGTTCTACTCGGCGTTCACCCCGAACACGCGCGGCACGACGGCCACCTTCAACACTCCGATTCGCATCGGCGACGTGATCTTTACGACGCGCGGTCAGTACCAGCACCTCGAAGAGATCCGTCCCAACTCGGTCGGAAACTTGCTCTACGGTCCGGCGTACGCGTCCACCATCCCGATCAAGTGGGATAACTACACGCTGGCGACGGCGTTTAGCGTCCCGGCGTTCGGACAGCGGATCAGCGCCAACCTCTCGGGCACGTACGAGCTCCTCCGCCGGAACGACCCGACGGCGTTCCCGTACCTCCCGATCAACCTGACCACCCAGACCCCGGATGCCACCGCCGCCCTTGCGTCGACGCAGCTCCCGGGCGGCGGAACGGGCGTGTCGTTCTATCCCAACTTCGTGAACATGAAGCGTTACGCGTTCAACGCGGCGGCGGCCGTGCCGCTCACCCGCGACGTGGCGCTCAACATGTCGTACTCGACGCAGCGCTACAACGGTTCGTACGGTACGACGCTCACGCAGAACATCTCCCAGCGTAAGGACTTCGCCACGGCGGCTGTCGTGTACAACATCCCGAAGACGAACTCTTCGGTGCAGTTCCAGGCACGTAACTACCGCTACGTCGACGACGTCATCTCGAACTACAACCTGACCCAGAATCGTCAAGACGTCATCTTCACGATCCGGTTCTAGTCGAAGCAAGCCACCACGAAGGAAGGGGCCCGCAAGTGCGGGCCCCTTTCGCGTTTAGGCGAAGCAGTGCGGCCATGAACGGACGCGGGACGGCAGCGGCTGCGATCGTTGCGGCGCTTGCCCTGGCGCCGCTGGGCGCTCTGCAATTCGTCGCCACGGTCGCGCTGCGCGATGCGGGGGTGTCCGGCTCCTGGGTCCGCGCGATGCCGCCCGCGACTGCCGTGCGTCTCGAAGAGCGCTTTGACGGATGGGCGCTCCCGCCGGTTCTGCGGCTGATCGTCGCGCGACGCGCACTGGCCGAAGGCGATCTGTCGCGGACCGCGCGTTTGCTGGAACGGTTGCCGCCGTCCGCCGACCGAAGCGCGCTCGCCGGCACGCTCGCGGAACGGCGCGGCGACGACAACGGCGCGATCGCGGCATATCTTGCCGCGAGCGACGTGGATGACGTGGAACGCGTCGTCGGCGACTTGCAGCGGCACGACAAGATCGCCGAAGCGCTGTTCAATCAACGCGCGCTTATCGATCACCTCGCACGCGATCCCAGTCAAACGGGCGCGCTTCCCGAGGCCTACTATCAACTCGGCATCCTCGAACAAGCGCTCGCATACCACATGCCCGTCGGCAGTAAGGCGCGAGCGGACGACGAGCGCCTCGCGCTCGCTTCGTATCAGCGCGCGCTCGCCTACGCTCCGCTGGCCGAACGGTATTGGATCGCGGTCGGTAATCAGCAATTGAACGTCGCGGATCTTTCCGGCGCCGCGGTGAGTTTTCGTCGAGCGATCGACATCGATCCGCGCAGCGCCGAGGGCTTCGTGGGCCTCGCCGACGTGGCGGCACGTCAGGGACGGTTACGGGATGCGCGCGCGCTGCTCGAGCGCGCGGCTCGCATCGAGCCGAATGCGGGCTCCCTGAAGCGGCTGCGCGCACGGATTCGATGATGCGCGTCGGGCTGGATGCGCAGCTGGCGGTCGGGACGGCCACCGGCATCGGCGAGTTCGTGCGCGGCCTGGCGGAGGCACTGCGTGCGCGCAGCGACCTCGAGGTCGTCTCGCTCGCCGCGCCCTGGCTCGATCCGTGGCGCTTCGACCGGCGCGTCGCGTGGGACCAAGCGCTGCTGCCCGCTAGCGCCCTGCGGGCACGGTGCGAGTTGCTGCACTGCGCTTCGGGCACCGCACCGTTGGTAGGGGCGCCGTATGTCGTGACGGTGCACGACGTCGCGTGGTTGCGGGTGCAGCAGCACGCGCGCTGGTATGCGCGCGCCTACTTCGGCCGCTTCGCGCTCGCGCGTTACGCGCGCGCTCGCGCGCTGATGGTGGACTCGCGTTTCTCGCGCGACGAACTACTCGAAACGGCGCACCTCGAGCCGGCGGCCGTGAGCGTCGTCGAACCCGGAGTCGCGGCTGCTTTCGCCGCGCTCGAGCGCGCGCCCGACGAGCGGCCGTTCGTGCTCGCGGTCGGAACCGTGGAGCGGCGCAAGAATCTCGAGGTCGCCATTCGTGCGTTGCGCGCGCACCCGGGACTGCGGCTGGTGTCCGTCGGCCCGGCGACGCCGTACGCCGACGAATGCCGCCGCATCGCCGCCGCATGCGGAGTGAGCGGCGCGGTCGAGTTTCGCGGCTACGTCACGCCGGACGAACTGCTCGATCTGTACGCGCGCTGCGCCTTTGCCGCCGTGCCGTCGCGCTACGAAGGTTTCGGGTACGGCGTCGCGCAGGCGCGCTGCGCCGGCGTTCCGATCGTGGCGGCCGACTCGTCGTCGCTGCCGGACGTTGCGGGCGGCGCGGCCACACTGGTCGCCCCCGACGACGAAGCCGGTTGGAGCGACGCCTTCGGCGCCGTACTGGCGGCACGCGGCGCGGCGGAGCACCGCGCTGCCGAAGACCGTCCGCGCGCGATCGCGCGGTTCGACTGGAGCACTGCGGCTGCGGCGGTCGTCGCGGTTTACCGCGGCGCGCTCGGCAGGCCGCCGCCCGGCTAGTAAATCGGCGAGTCGGACGAGCCCGGCGCCGCGCTGCCGTCGTCGGCTGCGACGATCAAACGCAGCGGATACGAGGAGCCGCCTTCGGGCATCGTGACGATGACGGTGCGGACGAAGCCGCCCGGCGGCAGCGTGTACTGCCGCAACTTGTAATGCCCGAAGGGTGCCATTGCGTGCGCTTGCACGAGCACGCCGTCCACGATGAAGGTCCCGGTCGCGCGGCCGCCGCGCGGATTCGCATAGAGCGCGACGTTGTGGGCGTTGCGCGGGTCGTAATTGGACATGCGCACCGTCACCTGTTGCAGCACGCCGTAATCTCCCGCGAGAGCTTGCCCTTGGACCAAGTTCGGAAGCGGAATCTGTCCGATCGGCACTTCGAGATCCGGACCGTCCGTGTTGTATGAGTAATCGAAGAAGAATTCGGGGATCGAGTAGATTCCGCGCGCGTGCGGATGGTCGCCGGTCAGCAATGCCGACGCCACGACCGGACCGTCCACCGGATCGCCCTCGTTCTGCGCGATCAAGGTCAAGTGCAGCGGCGCGCCCTCGACCTCGTTTAACTGCATGAGCCCGCTGACGACGTTGCGCGCGGGCAGCCGCTGATCGACGATCGTGGTCGTGGAGTTGGGGGGCAAGACGACGACGGTGCCTTCGTTCTGCACCTGTCGCACGAGAAAGCGCTGCGTTGAAAGATGGCCGACTTCCATTTCGTTGACGCCCGGGCCGGCCGCGCCGGCGATGTACTGAACGATCGCAGGCTGGCTCGAGAGGTTCTCGGCCTTGAGCACGATGCGGCGGCCGGGCTGTCCGGCGGGGTTGAAATGATAGTACAAGAATCGCTGCGCCGCCCCGCGCGTTATGTCGGCGGTGAAAAGCACGCCGTTTTCGCGCAGCGTTTCCGGGTAATCGCTGACCAGCAATTTACTCGGGCGCACGCGCGGAACCGCGACGTTCTCGACGCGCACGTGGGTCGTGCCTTGGACCGTCAGGTACGTGTCGCCGCCTTGAATGATGATGGGGACGTCCACCGTGACGACGTTGTCCACGCCGAGCGGACGCGGGACCGAGATCGAATCCGCCGTCGTGAGAATCGCAGCGCCCGGCCTCAGGACGGCGCGTTTGGCAGCGGCGCTCAACGCCTGCTCGCGTACGAAGGCTTGACTCGCCGGCTCACCGCTGATCCGCACGGTCGCGGCGTCCGCGATGCTGCCCGCCGGAAAGGCGACGCGCACGGCAACGTCGCGCGTCAACCCGCGATCGTCGCGCACGGTCACGACGGTCCGGCCGACGCTGCG
Organism: Vulcanimicrobiota bacterium; assembly: GCA_014304965.1. Classification (GTDB taxonomy): domain Bacteria; phylum Vulcanimicrobiota; class Vulcanimicrobiia; order Vulcanimicrobiales; family Vulcanimicrobiaceae; genus Cryoxeromicrobium; species Cryoxeromicrobium davisii. The sequence goes on from JACRTZ010000042.1 coordinate 13,546, forward strand.
TCCGAAGATCGTTAGCGTGCGCAGCGTTTGATCCACCGTCGCGTCGGCGATCGCCGGGTCGGCGCTCGAGACGGCGATCGCCCCGATCACTTGCATCACGCGCAGCGTCTGGGTGGCGCCGGGGGACAGCGCCGCGCCGGCCGGGTCCACGATGATCGGCGGCTGCGTCGGGGTCTCGACCGGCACCGGGGTTGCAGTTGCCGCCGCGTCGGGAGGGGCGGGCGATGCTTGCGGAAGGGGAGCCGGAGACGCGGAAGCCGCCGGGCTTGCGGCCGGCGCCGCGGACGGGGCGGGCTGCGCGCCCGCGCGCGGAGTCGCTGAGGCCGCCAGCACAAACGCCATGAAGAGCGTCGCTGCTACGACGTTCCGGTACCACCGTGGAATGGTTATGAAAGCTCCTAGACTATGCGATCTTTGCTTCGCGATTGACGGCCGAAGCTAAGAGCGTCTTGTATCCGACGTTCGGAAACAGGACCGTGACCAAATCTTTCTCGGCGCGCTCGACCGTGCCTTGCCCGAACTTCGGATGCGAGACGATGTCGGCGATCCGGAATCCGTTGACGGCCGGCGCCGCGAGGGGAGCCGGGCGGGCGGCCGTTTTCGCGGCGCGGAGGCAGTTGTCGCACGCTCCGCAGTTGAGCGTTTCGAAATCCTCGCCGAAATAGTTCAGGATGAAGCGCCGGCGGCACGAACGCGTTTCCGCGTATTGCAGCATCATCGCGAGCTTGCTCTGATCGTAGGACTTTTTCGTTTCGTAGTTCGTCAGGTTTAAAACCAGTTCGCGATTCTTGAGCGCATCCGCGGTCAATCCGTAGCGCGCGCGCGAGCGGGTCTCGATAAAGCTCGCCTTTTTCAGCAGCGCCAACACGACTTTGAGTTTGGTCAACGGCAACTGCGAAATCTTTCGCAGGTCGGCGAGCGAGACGCCGTCTTGCTGGCCGCCGAAGTATTCCAAGGTGCCGAAAACTTTTTGTACGTCTTCGATATCGGGATATTTTCCGGTCAGAAAATAATTCTGCACGCGCGTGTCGCTCATGCGATAGAGCAAGATGCAGCGCGACCGATTGCCGTCGCGGCCCGCGCGGCCGGCTTCTTGCGTGTACGCTTCGACCGAGCCCGGAAGATCGTAGTGCATCACGAAGCGGATGTTCGGCTTGTCGATTCCCAAGCCGAACGCGTTCGTCGCGACGACGGCCCGGATGGATTCGTTCATGAACAGGTTGTGAACCGAAACCCGCTCTTGCTTGTGGAGCTTCGAATGATAGACTGCCGCCGGCAGGTCCAATTGTTCGTGCAAGAACTTCTGCACTTCGAGTGCGTTCTTGATCGTCGCCGTATAAATGATGCCGGTGCCGGGCAAGCCGTCGTTCGAAAACAGTTCTTTGAGGCACTTCATCTTTGCCGCTTCGCTTTCGGCGCGAATCACTTCGTACTGTAAATTTGGGCGGTCGAAGCCCTTCACGACGATCTTGGCGTTCGGGATGCCGAGCTGGATCAGGATATCTTCGCGTACGGCGGGCGTCGCCGTGGCGGTCAATGCGAGGACCGTCGGGCGTCCGAGCGACGCAATCACGGCACCGAGCGCGAGGTACGCGGGGCGGAAGTCGTGGCCCCAGGCGCTGATGCAATGCGCTTCGTCCACGACGAACAGCGGCACCGTAATGCATTTGAGCAGAGCGACAAAGCGTTCGTCCTCGAGCTTCTCCGGCGTCACCAGAACGATTTTCGTTTCGCCGCGCGCGATGCGCTCGAGGAGCACGGCTTCCTGATCTTCGCCGATCGTCGAATTCAACGCCGCGACGGCGTGGATGCCGCGCTCGGCGAGCATGTCCAACTGGTCTTTCATCAGCGCGATCAGCGGGCTGACGACGACCGTCGTGCCGTCGAGCAGCAGCGCGGGAAGCTGGTAACACAGGCTCTTCCCGGCCCCGGTGGCGAGGATGGCGAGCGTGTCGTGTCCGGTCATCACGCGCGCGATGACGTCTTCTTGACCCGGCTGGAAGTGCGAGAAACCGAAGTGCGCTTTGAGAGCCCCTTCGATACGCTCGAGCAGCTCCGGTGCAACCGGGCTGGTCGTTTTGGCCGGCACCGCTGCCGGGGCCGTGGCTGCCATGATCTCGCGTCCTCCCGAATACCGACACGGCCCCCGTATATACGGAAGGAACCGCCGCTACTGTCATAACGTGGATACCCAGCCCGCAGTTTCGCGAAACGGGGGCACTCCTTGGGACCGCGAATCTGGGGCCGGTGTCACTGTACCGGACCTGGCGTCCGAAATCGTTCGATGATTTGGTCGGCCAGGATGCCGTCGTGCGGACCCTGCGCTCCGCCCTCTCGAGCGGCCGGCTCGCCCACGCGTACCTCTTTTCAGGCCCTCGCGGGAGCGGCAAAACGTCGGCCGCCAAAATCTTGGCGCGCTGCATCGAGTGCCTGAGCGGCCCAACCCCGGATCCCGACAACACCTGCGAAAACTGCCTCGCCATTCTGAGCGGAACGGCGCTCGACGTGCAAGAAATCGACGCCGCCTCGAACCGCGGCATCGACGAAATCCGGGCGCTGCGCGACTCGGTCAAGTTCGCGCCCGCCGCGATGCGCTACAAAGTGTTCGTCATCGACGAAGCGCACATGCTGACGCGCGAAGGCGCGAACGCCTTCTTGAAGACGCTCGAGGAACCGCCCCCGCATGCGGTTTTCATCCTCGCGACGACCGCGCCCGAAGCGTTGCCGCCGACGATTCTCTCGCGCTGCCAACGCTATGCCTTCCGGCGCATCGCGATCCCGACGATGATCGAACGGATGACCGAAATCGCCGCGGCCGAAGGCATACGTATCGAACGTGAAGCGCTCGCTGCAATTGCGTATCGCGCCGATGGCGGATTGCGCGACGCGCTGACGATGCTCGAACAGGTCGCAGCCTTCGCCGGCAACGGTCTTACCGCGCCGATCGGCGCCGAGACGGTCGAAGAGGCCTTCGGCACGACCGGCCGCGCTTTCGCGCGGTCGCTCGCCGGCGCGATTCTCGCGGGTGACGCGCCCGGCGCGCTGCGGGCGGTGGACGAAGCGAGCGATGCCGGCACCGACATGCACGGGCTGATCCGCGCGACGATCGGCGAGTACCGGCATCTGCTGGTCGCGCGGCTCGACCCCGAACTGCTCTCTCGCGACCTCGCGCCTGAAGACGCCGCCCACGCGCGGCGCCTGGCCGAAGCCACGCCGCAGGCGAAGATCGTTCGCGGCTTGCGGCTGCTGGCGGAGGCACTGGCCGGCTCCCGCCTCTCGGGCAACCCGCGCCTCGAACTGGAGACCGCCGTTCTCCGGCTTGTGGCGCAGGCCGACGATCCGACCCTCGACGCGCTCGCTGCGCGCGTCGCCGAGCTCGAAGAGCGCTCGACCGGAACGGCGCCGCCGCCCGCCGCCAAGGCCCCGGCGGCCTCGAAAGCGCCCTCGCCGCCCCCCGCCGTCAAAGCAGCGCCTGCGGCCGCCGCTACGGCGTCGCCGGCGCCTGCCGCTACGGATGCGGCCCCCATCGAACCTCCGCCGACCGAACCCGGCGCGCCCTCGCTGCAGCAGATCCGCTCCCTCTGGGACCAGATTCGTACGCGCGTCTACGAGGAGAAGGCGTCGTTACGCGCCCCCCTCTCGCGCGCGACGGTGGACGCGTTCGAAAACGGCGTCGTGACGATCGGCTTGGTGGATGAAATCAACGAGAGTCTGGTGCGCGAGAAGGCAAGCGTGCTCGAAGCGGCTCTGGCCGACGTCCTGCGCACCAAGTTGCGGGTCGCCGTTCGCAGCGGCGCGCGAGCGCGCGTCCACGGCGGCACGAGCGCGCATCGCGCCGCGCCGAACGATCCGCCGGCCGGAAGCCCAGCGAGCGCCGACGACGAAAGCGATCTCATGGCATATGCCCGCAAGCGTCTCAACAGCGAGTAGAACGAGCCGATGAATCAAGCGCAGATGATGGCGCAGGTGCGCAAGATGCAAGCCGAGATGACCAAGGCGCAGGACGAGTTGGCGACCACGGTCGTCAGCGGTGCGGCCGCTGGCCTCGTCACGGTCGAGATGACCTGCGACCTTCGCGTGAAGTCGGTTTCCGTCAAGCCCGAAGCGATCGATCCCGCCGACCCCGAAACGCTCGAAGATCTGCTGGTTGTCGCCGTCAACGATGCGATCGCGAAGGCGCAAGAAACGTCGAACAAGCGCATGAGTTCCGTGACGGGCGGACTGCGCATTCCGGGACTGTAGGCGCCCCGATCACCGCGCTCGCAGGTCCCGTTCAAAGCCTCATCAACGAGTTTTCCAAACTGCCGACGGTCGGACCCAAGACGGCGGCGCGCTTGGTGTTCTATTTGCTGAATCGGCCTCGCGCGGAAGCCGAGGCGTTAGCCGAGGCGATCATCGCGGTCAAAGACCGCGTCCGCCTGTGCTCGCGATGCTTTTCGCTCACCGAAGAAGATCCGTGCGCGATCTGCACTGACGTTCGCCGAGATGCCGGCCTCCTTTGCGTGGTCGCCGAAGCGAAGGACATCTTTTCGCTCGAGCGCACCTCCGCTTTTCGCGGGCGTTATTACGTGCTCGGCGGCCTGATGTCGCCGATGGACGGGGTCGGGCCCGCGCAACTGCGCGTCAAGGAGTTGATCGCGCGCATCGGCGAGGATGCGCCGCGCGAAGTGATCATCGCGACCAACCCCAATGCCGAGGGCGAAGTGACCGCGCTCTATCTTTCGAAACTGATCGCGCCGCTCGGTATCAGCGTCACGCGCCTCGCGTACGGTTTACCGATCGGCGGCGATCTCGATTACGCCGACGAAATCACGCTGGCGAAGTCGCTCGAAGGCCGCCGCTCGCTGTGAGCGTCGAGCTCGACGGGCGCCGCTTGGCGCTGGAAACCGTCGAGCAGGTCGCGATCGGTCGCGCGCCCGTCGAGGTCGGCGTGCAGGCGCGCGAACGCGTTGCGGCCGCTTGCGCGTGCGTGGAGCGGCATTTCGCGGCGGGCGACGTTATCTACGGCGTCACGACCGGATTCGGCCGCATGGCCAACGTCGTCATCGCGCCGGAAGATGCATTCGAACTGCAACGGAATCTCGTCCTCAGCCACGCCGCCGGCACGGGCGCTCCGCTGCGCGAAGAACAGGTGCGCGCGGCTGCCCTTTTGCAAATCTCCGCGCTCGCCGCCGGACACTCGGGCGTCCGGCCGTCTACGCTCGATCTGCTCCTGGCGTTGCTCAACCGGGGAGTCACGCCCGTCGTGCCCTCGCAGGGCTCGGTCGGCGCGAGCGGCGATCTCGCACCGCTCGCGCACATGACGCTCACCTTGATGGGCGAGGGGGAAGCGACGTTCGAGGACGAGCGTCTTCCGAGCCGCGTTGCGCTCGAACGTGCGGGTCTCGCACCGATCGTGCTCGGCGCCAAAGAAGGCCTGTCGCTGATCAACGGCACCGAGGTCATGACCGGTATCGCGATCCTCTCGCTGTTGCGCGCGGAGCGGTTACTTGCCGTGGGCGACGTGATCGGCGCGATGTCGCTCGAAGCGTTTTTGGGAACGGACGCCGTCTTCGACCGGCGCATCAACGCCTTGCGCCCGCATCCGGGACAAGCGCAGGTCGCCGACAACCTGCGTTCGCTTTTGGACGATTCCGAGATCATGCGCTCGCATCGCGATTGCGGTCGCGTTCAAGATCCCTACTCGTTCCGCTGCATTTCGGTGGTGCACGGCGCCGCGCGCGACGCCGCCGCGCACGCGCGCTCGGTGCTGGAAATCGAAGCGATCTCGGTCACGGACAACCCGCTCGTCTTCCCCGAAGACGACGAGTTCTTGACCGGCGGGAACTTTCACGGTCAGCCCGTCGGTCTCGTATGTGATTTTCTCAAAGCGGCGATGGTCGAACTCGCGAGCATCTCGGAGCGGCGGTGCTATCTGCTGCTCAACGGCGAGGAGCGGGGCTTGCCGCTGTTCCTCTCGCGCCGCCCGGGTCTCGACTCGGGCTTGATGATCGCCCAATATACCGCGGCGGCGCTCGTGAGCGAAAGCAAGGCGCTTGCCTTTCCGTCGAGCGTGGATTCGATTCCGACCTCGGCCGGACAAGAAGATCACGTCTCGATGGGCACCATCGCGGCGCGCACGCTCGATGCGATTCTCGACAACGTGGAAGGCGCTCTCGCCTGCGAACTCTTGTGCGCGCTCGCCGCGACCGACTTCCGGCGTCCGCTGCGCTCCGGGCGCGGAACGCAGGCCGCCTACGATGCGGCGCGCGCGTTCGTCGCACCGCTCGAACGCCCGCGCGCACTCGGACCGGACGTCGCGGCCGCCCCCGCCGCGATCGGCCGCGGTGCCGTCGCGACTGCTGCGGAGGCCGTGCGCGGTATGAATCTCGTGCGGCCGCTCTTCGTCGAGGGACGCCGGGCCTAGGCGACGCTAAGCCGACGTTCGCGCGAGTGCCGCGCCGGCTCCGAGTGCGCGCAATTTCGCATAGGCCACGTCGCGTTTCATCGGTGCCATGCCGCAGTTGGTCGTGCACTTGATGCGTTCGTCGGGGAGGTGCGCGCGCGCGATCTCGATCACGGCCCGCACGTCTTCCGCGCTTTCGATGCGGTCGCTCGCGACGTCGATGACGCCGACGGCGACGGCCTTGTTCGGTAAGAGATCCAGCACGCGCGGCGGCACGTGCGAGCCCGCCAATTCCATCAAGACGATATCCGCGCGGCTGCGGTCGAGCATCGGAAAGAGTGCTGCGTATTGATCCCACTCCTCGCCCAAGCGCGCCTTCCACGCGACGTTTGCTTCGACGCCGTACCCGTAGCACACGTGAACGGCCTTTTCGCAGCGCGCGTCACCGAACGCTTCGTCCAGCGCGGCGATGCCCCACTCGTCCACTTCGTCGAAGTAGACGTTGAAGGCGGGTTCGTCGAGTTGAATGACGTCCACGCCGAGCGCGACCAACTCTTCGATCTCAACGCGCAGCGCGCGAGCGCAGGCGAACGCCGCGTCCTTTCGGCTGCCGTAGAACTCGTCTACCAGCGTGTCCACGATCGTCATCGGTCCCGGCAGCGTAAACTTCAGTTTGCGCGCGGTCGCGGCTCGCGCGAAGCGCGCCTCGCCGGCGTGGATCGAACGCGTGCGCCGCACCTCGCCGACGATGCGCGGGCAGTCGGCCTCGTAGCGGTCGCCGCGGATGCCGCGGCGCGCGCGCTGCCGCGCGTCCACGCCCTCGAGCGCGCCGGCAAAACCGTGCACGAAGTGCTGCCGCGCCTGCTCGCCGTCGGTCACGACGTCGATGCCGGCGTGCTCTTCTTCGAAGAGCGACACGCGAACGGCGTCGTGCTGCGCTGCGAGCAGCTCGCTCCCTTCGAGACGCCAGGTCGGCCAGAGCCGCTCGGGCTCTGCAAGCCAGGGCGGTTTCGGCAGCGAACCCGCGATCGTCGTTTCGAAGCGCATCGAGCGCTGTTAGGCCGCACAAAAACGAATCCCCGTGTCGGCAGCGGGGATTCGCTAGGTCATGGGAAGATCGAGACGGTGTTCGCGCGCGCACGCGAGAGCGTCCTCGTAGCCGGCGTCGGCGTGACGCATGATGCCGCTCGCGGGATCGTTTTCGAGCACGCGGCGCAGCCGCGCTTCGGCCTCCGGCGTGCCGTCGGCGACGACGACCATGCCGGCGTGCTGCGAGTAGCCGATGCCGACGCCGCCCCCGTGGTGGATGCTGACCCACGTTGCGCCGCTCGCGCAGTTCAAGAGCGCGTTGAGCAGCGGCCAATCCGAGATCGCGTCCGAGCGGTCGCGCATCGCTTCGGTTTCGCGATTCGGACTTGCGACCGAGCCCGCGTCCAAGTGATCGCGGCCGATGACGATCGGCGCTTTGAGTTCCCCGCTCGCAACCATCTCGTTGAAGCGCAGGCCCGCCTTTGCGCGCTCGCCCAGCCCGAGCCAGCAAATGCGTGCCGGCAAACCTTGAAAGGCGATGCGTTCGCGCGCGAGGGCGAGCCAGCGTTGTAAGCCGGCGTTGTGGGGGAAAAGTTCGGCGACCGCGGCATCGGTCGCATAGATGTCTTGCGGGTCGCCCGACAGCGCGACCCAGCGGAACGGTCCGATGCCGCGGCAGAAGAGCGGCCGGATATACGCCGGGACGAACCCCGAAAAGTCGAACGCGTTCGCGAGACCTTCTTCGAAGGCGACTTGGCGGATGTTGTTGCCGTAATCGAACGTCGGTACGCCGCGGCGTGCGAACTCGAGCATGGCGCGCACGTGCTCTTTGATGCTCGCGCGCGCGGCCGAGATGACCGCCTGCGGATCGCTCGACCGCTCGTGCGCGGCGCGTTCCAAGGTCCAACCGGCCGGCAGATACCCGGTCAGCGGATCGTGCGCGCTCGTCTGGTCGGTGAGTGCGTCCGGCAACACGCCGCGCCTCAAGAGTTCCGGAAGAATCTCGGCGGCGTTCCCTGCGAGCCCGATCGACACGGGCTCGTGCCGCCGCGTCGCTTCTTGGATTGCCGCAAGCGCTTCGTCCAGCGAATCCGCGCGGCGGTCGAGGTAGCGCGTCGCCACGCGGCGTTCGATCCGTTCGGGATCGCACTCGACGCATACGATGGATGCGCCCGCCATCGTGGCCGCTAGCGGTTGCGCGCCGCCCATACCGCCGAGTCCGGCGGTCAGGATCCAGCGCCCGCGCAAATCGCCGCCGTAATGTCGGCGGCCCATCTCCGCAAACGTCTCGTACGTGCCCTGCACGATACCTTGCGAGCCGATGTAGATCCACGAACCGGCCGTCATCTGACCGTACATCGTCAGGCCGAGACGCTCGTATTCGTCGAAGTTCGCGAGCGTCGCCCAATGCGGGACGATGTTCGCATTGGCGATCAGGACGCGCGGCGCATCCGCATGCGTGCGGAAGACGCCGACCGGTTTTCCCGACTGTACGAGGAGCGATTCGTCGTCGCCGAGGCGGCGCAACACGGCGACGATCGCATCGAAACAGGCCCAATTGCGCGCGGCCTTGCCGCGTCCGCCGTACACGATGAGATCGTCGGGCCGCTCGGCAACTTCGGGATCCAGGTTGTTCATCAGCATGCGCAGCGCGGCTTCGGTTTGCCAGCTCTTGGCCGAACGTTCGGTGCCGCGCGGCGCGCGCACGGCCCGGGCCGCGGCCGTCATGCCCGGCCTCCGAAGACGACTGCCGCACCGGGGTTCGTCCCGATCGTCGCGACGAGCGCCGACGGATGCTCGACGTCCCAGATCACGAAATCTGCTTTCCGTCCGGCTTCGAGCGTCCCTATCTCGCCATGCAAACCGAGCGCGCGGGCGGCGTTGCGGGTGAATCCGCAGAGCGCTTCCTCGGGCGTCAGGCCGAACAGGGTGCAGGCGAAGTTCATCGCGAGCAGCGGCGAGACGAGCGGCGAGGTGCCGGGGTTGCAATCGGTCCCAAGTGCGATCGGCACGCCGTGCGCGCGCAACGCGGCGACCGGCGGTGCGACGCTCTCGCGCAAGTAGTAAAAGGCGCCGGGCAGGAGGACTGCGACCGTTCCGGCGTCCGCGAGCTCGCGCACGCCGTCCTCGCTCGTGCGTTCCAGGTGGTCTGCCGACTGGGCACCGCAACGCGCGGCAAGTTCCGCGCCGCCGCAATCGGTCAGCTGGTCGGCGTGCAGTTTGACCGCTAGGCCGAGCGCGCGCGCGCCTTCGAAAAAGCGCGCCGTCTGCTCCGTCGTGAACGCGATACTTTCGCAGAACGCGTCCACGGCGTCGGCGAGCCGTTCGGCTGCGACTGCCGGCAACACGTCGGCGCAGACGAAATCCACGTAGGCGTCCGCATCGCTCCAGGCCGGGTCGAGCGCGTGCAATCCGAGGTATGTCGTCCGCACGCGCACGTTCGCGGCCGGTCCGAGCGAGCGCGCGACGCGCAGCATGCGCAGTTCGGTCTCGCGATCGAGCCCGTACCCGGATTTTATTTCGAGCGTCGTGACGCCGTTTGCGCGCAGGGCCGCGACGCGCGGTAAACTTGCGCCCGCGAGTTCGCCGTCCGAGGCCGCGCGGGTCGCCCGCACGGTTGCGAGAATGCCGCCGCCGGCGCGCGCGATGTCGGCGTAAGTCGCGCCGCGCAGGCGAAGCTCGAACTCGTTCGAGCGGCTGCCGGCATAGACGGCGTGCGTGTGCGGGTCCACGAATCCGGGCGTGATGCAGCGGCCGCCCACGTCGTGAACGGTTCCGCCCTCGAACGACGAAGGAAGAGCGGTGCGCGGTCCCGCCCAGACGATCAGGCCGTTCTCGACGACGAGCGTTCCGTCGTCGACGAATCCGTACGCGCCGCCGCTCGCGGCCATCGTCGCGAGGCGGGCGCGCGTCCACGTCTCGTGAATCGCTACTTCGCTCCTTGGGCGCTCCTGCCCGATGGTTGGCACGCGGCCGTCGTCTTCGAGGTTGACGACCGCGGCACGCTGGCTGCCGTCGTTCCGGGTTCGTCACCCGCCGGCGCAACGCTCTTGAACGGCATCGCCATTCCGGGCATGGCAAACGCGCACTCCCACGCCTTTCAACGCGTTTTCGCCGGGTATGCCGAAGGCCGCGGAGCGGACGATTTCCTGCGCTGGCGCGATACGATGTACGACGTTGCGAACCGGCTCGACGCCGAAGCGATCGAGGCCGTGACGGCGGCGGCGTACGTCGAAATGCTCGAGGCCGGCTATACCAGCGCCGGCGAATTTCATTATCTGCATCACGCGCCCGACGGAACGCCATACCCCAACCCCATCGAAACGTGGGAACGCGTCGCGGCAGCCGCGCATACCGCCGGCATCGGGCTGACGCTCCTACCCGCGTTGTACCGCTTTTCCGACGCGGGCGGCGTCGCCCCGCTGGCCGAGCAGCGCCGCTTCGTGCACTCGGTCGAATCGTTCGTGACGCGTGGCGGCTCGCGCACGCCGCATTCCGCGAACGTCCGGGCGTGCGCTTGGGCGTGGCCTTTCACTCGATTCGCGCTATCGACCCCCGCGACGTTCGCGCGGTGATCGAGCCGTTACGGCTCGTCGACAAATCGCTGCCGATTCACGCGCATGCGAGCGAACAGCGCAGAGAAGTCGAGCGCTGCCGCGAGGCGTACGGCCAGACGCCGATCGCATTGCTGCTGGCTGACGCGCCGGAGCCGCGTCTGGGCTGGTCGATCGTGCACGCGACCCACGCAACGGCGGAAGAGATCGCGCTGATGACCGCATTCGTTACCGTCGTGTTGGCGCCGACGACCGAGGCGAATCTCGGCGACGGCATATTTGCGCACGCCGCGCACGAAGGTTTCACCGCGATCGGATCGGATTCGCACGTTGCGATCGACGTTGCGGAAGAAGTTCGCTGGCTCGAATACGGTCAGCGCTTGCGGCACGAACGGCGGATGGGCGCGAGGCCGTCGCCGCTCGCAGGCGGCGGGGACAGTTTCGTGCGCTCGTTGGGCGACCGCTTGTACGCGGATCTCGCGCTGTGCGGAGCGCTCTCGCTCGGCAGGCGGGCCGGGCTCCTCACCGCGGGCGCATCGGCCGACGTGGTGGTACTAGCCTATGACGCCGTGACGCCGCCCTCGCTCGACGTGCCGATCTTTCGCAGCGGCGCGTGGCGCGTTCGCGACGTGTTCAGCCGCGGGCGGCAGGTCGTGCGCAACGGCGCGCACGAACGGCGCGGCGCGGTCATGGCGCGCGCTGCGAGCGCCCTCGAGCGCTGCGGCCTTCGTTTTGGCTGGTAGGCGCCCTCTACGCTTTCGCGCGCACCACGTTTTCGATCGCAGCCACCATTGACGGCTCGACCGGCAAGGTCGGATCGGTGTAGGTGCGCAGTTGCGCTTCGCGTCCCGCACCGTCGACGTGTTTGAGCATATGGCTCATGCCTTCGACGATCGTCAGCCGCGCGGCCGGGGCGGCCGCTGATAAGAGGCGCGCCTCGCTGACGGCAACTTGCGCGTCCGCGGTGCCGCCGACGATGCCGATGGGCATTTTCAATTTCGCGATTTCGACGGCCGGGTCGAGGGCGAACCACGAGATGATATAGGGTTGGATGGACGGCCGGAAGAGCGGCCCGCTCAACTCGGGCGGAACGTCGGCAACGAGTTCGCCGCGTTGCAGATGCGCGACAATGGACGCAGCTTGCGCGTAGAGAGCGGGCGGCAAACCGGCCTTGAGTTGATCGAGCAACAGCGGTCCCGCCGGCCGGCCCGCGCCGCATAGCGAGACGTACCCCGCGACGCCCGCAACTTTTCGCGCGGCTAGCATGCCGATCAGCGAGCCTTCACTGTGTCCGGCGATGTAGCTGCGCGAAATACGTTTGTCGGCGGACAGCTTGGCGAGCCAAGCAACGGCGTCGTCCACGAACGTATCGAAACGCACGTCCGTCTCGCGTCCAGCGGCCCCAGCTGAAGCGCCGACGCCGCGCTTGTCGTAGCGCAGCGATGCGATGCCTCGCGCGCCCAGCGCTTCGGCGAGCAACCGGTAGGCATCCGACTTGACGGCAGGCGCGCTGTTGCCGTCCCGATCGGTCGGGCCGCTGCCGGCGATGATGAGTGCCGCGGGAAACGGCGGGCTGCCGGCCGGAAAACGCAGGCTTCCGTAGAGCCGGCCGCCGGCGACGGCGACGTCCGCGCCCTCTTCGCCGGCCGACGCCGAGCAATAGCCGGTCGTCGCTGCGGCCGCAATCGCGGTCAACGCCGCGCGACGCGTCACGCCGATCATGCGAGCCTCTCGATGACGACGCCGGCGGCCAGCGTCCCTGGGGTTTCGACCGTGCAGTACACGCCCATGTGCGCTCCGCGACTTTCGACGAGCGTTCGCAGCACGGGCGGCGACGATTCGCCCGAAACGATGTCGTAGGTCGGCGTAACGCAGCGCACGATGGGCGAATCCACGCGCAGCACGACGCTGCCGGCGCGCAGCCGCGCCCCGACGAAGTCAGCCTCGCTGCCGGGATGCGGTCCGCGTATCCGCGCGAAAATGTTGGGGCGAAAGCGGAGGGGATCCAGGTGCATAGCGGTTAGAGCCTCCGCTTCGTCGAGCCAGCAGTCGAAGAGCAGTGAGACGTCGCCTTTGTCGTAGTACGGTCCGCCGCCTCGCGACTCGACTGCGACGCCGTCGCGATCCGCCATTTCGACCGCCCGCGCATCGCCGTCTAGCGTGTGTAGGAGCCGATGTTCTTTGCCGCGCAGCGGTTTACCGTGGCGCGCGTGGTTCGCATCGGTGATGAAGAGCGCGCGGAGACGGTCGCCTTCGAACCCGTTCGGCCCGACGCGCGCCGACGCGAGCGGTTCGGCGGCGAGGCTCTTGACCGGGTAGCGCCACAATGCCGCAATCGTTGCGAGCGGATGCCCTGCTTCCATCGCCGAACGAGTCCGGCGTCGCGCACGAACGTCCCTGTAGGAGAATCGCTGGAGTGGAAGCCTCGCCGGGAACCGCGCAAGCGCTTCGGCCCCTGGGCCTCGGAGAAATTCTCGACCGCGCGGTCAATCTGACGGTCAAGTACTTCTTGCTCTTCGCATTGATCGCGGCCGCGTTCGCGATTCCCGAAGCGGTGCTGCAGTACAAGAGCAGCGAGGCGTCGGGGGCGTTTTTTGCGGCGGTCGCCGACGCGATCAAGCAGAGCGGTCAGGGGAAGTCCGCGACGCCCGTCGTGCCGTACTTTCCGTCGAGCTCGGGCGTCTGGACGTTCGTGCCGCTCCTGTGGCTTTTCTTTATCTATCCGTTTTTGATCGCGGCGCTGATGGTGGCGTCGGCATCTGTATACTTCGGGCGCACGATCACCGCGCGGGCGGCGCTGAGCGCGGCGCTGCGGCGCTGGCCTCAGCTCATCGGCATCAACGCCATGTTCGTCGTCAGCTCGCTGATCCTGTTCGTCGCCGTGCTTCTGGTCGGCTTCTTCATCGGTGTCGGCTTGTTTGCGATCGTCAGCACGCTGCACGCCGTCGGCGTGGCCATCGCCGTGGCCGTTGGGGTCGTGCTGATCCTCTTGCTCGTCGCGCTGGAACTGATCGTATCGCTCGCCTACTGGATGTCGTACTTTGCCTGCGTCGTCGAAGGCAGCAATTGCGTCGTCGCGTTCGTGCGCGGCATCGAACGGGTGTTCAGCAAAATCGGAATGCGCCGCTCGCTCTTGATCGGGCTCGCCTATATCGCGATCACGATCGGGATCTTGATCGTCGCGGCGCTCGGCAGTTCGCTGCTTGTCGGCCTGTTGCACGTTACGGCGCTCGGCGCGGTCTTCGCGGCGGTGCTCAATCTCGTCAGCACCGCTTTCAGCGTGTGCTTCATGACGATCTTCTACTTCGATTTGCGCGTTCGCGAAGAGGGACTCGATCTGGAACTCGCGGCGCGCGGCTTGGAAACCGGCGTAGCTCCCGCGCCTTGACGTGGCCGAACGGCGACCCCGACGCCGTCGTCAAGTCCATCCTGCGGGACCGGGCCTACCACGCCGCGCCCGTAACGAACGCTCACGAGCGCCTGTCCGTGTGGGCGGCGATTTTCGAACGAATTTGGGAGTGGCTCAAGCCGCTACGCGTCTGGTTCGACCGGTTGCTGCACGGTGCCGGAACGGGCGGCGCGCTGCTTGCGTACGCGATCGCGCTTGCAGTCGGCGTCCTGTTAGTGTGGCTGGCTTATCGCATCGTTCGCTCGTTCTTCGTTCGCGAAAAGCGCCGCGCAGGCGCGCTCAGCGGGGGCGGGGCGCTAGCCGAGCGCGATCCGGCCGCCTGGCGCGCGATTGCATCCCAAGCCGCTGCGGCCGGCGATTTTGCACGCGCGATTTCGGCGCTGTTCGCAGCGGCGCTCGCAGTCTTGGACGAACGCAACATCGTTCCGTTCGATCCGGCGCGAACGCCCGGCGAATACCGCCGTGCAGTTGCGCGCGCGCGCGCGACGCTCGCCAAAGATTTCGATCGCTTGGCGGCGGCCTTCGTACGCGCCACCTTCGCACCGGCTCCGGTCGGCCCCGCGGATTACGACGACGCGGCGCGCGCCTTCGCCGCCTTCGAGCCGGCGGTGTTCGTCGCATGATTGCAACGCTGCGCAGATTACCGCCGGTCGAAACTGCCGTCTTCGTCTTGGCGGTCGCGATCCTCAGTACGCTCGGCGTGTTGCGGCAGCAGGCCGCCGATCGAAGTGCGGGATCGCCCGACTCGTATTCGACATACGATGCGGCGAGCGGCGGGTACCGTGCGTGGTTCGAGCTGTTGTCGCGCGAAGGGCGCGCCGCCGAGCGGTTCGAACGCTCGCCCGCGTTCTTGCCCGCGCGCATTCGCACTCTCGTGTGGGCGGAGCCGTTGCCCTTTGATCGACGCCAAGAGTTTCTCTCGAAGTCCGAGATCGGCGCGCTCGAGCGCTGGGTTCGCGCGGGCGGTCACTTGCTCTATCTCGGGCACGATGAGGAAGTCGCGCGCGCAAAGATCTTGCATCTTCCGGCGAGCGTCGAGCCGAAGACATTTCACGCGCGTGCAAGCGTCGCCCCGTTTCTGCGGGCGCAATCGGTCGCCGCGTTCGGCTGGTACAGCAAGCGCCGCTGGAAGGTTCCCAAAGGAGCAGCGGTGCTCGTTGCCGACCCGCGCGGCGCCGTCATCGTACGGTATCCCTTCGGCCGCGGGAGCGTGACCGCCGTGGTCGATGAAGAGCCTTTTCAAAACGCGCACATTGCCGAAGCGAATAACGCGCGTCTTGCATACGCGTTGGCCGTCGAACGGCCGGGGCCGCTCGCTTTCGACGAAGCCGCGCACGGCTTCAAGGTCGTCGAACATTGGTGGCAGATCGCGCCGCGCGCGCTGGTCGTCGCCGTGATCGTGGCCGTGTTCGCGCTCGCCGTCGCCTTCGCGGGCGCGGCGATCCGCCTCGGTCCGCCGCTCGTGCCCGCACAGCGGCGCGATGCCTCGTCCGCCGAATTCGTGGATGCGATGGCGGCACTTTTGGAGCGCGGGCGTGCCGCCGACGACGCGGTCGCGGGTGCGCTGCATTCGACGACGCGGGTCGTCACGCGCAGCTTGGGCCTGCCCGACGACGCCCCGCCGCGGACGATTGCGGCGCGGCTCGAATCGCCCGAACTGCGCGTCGGCTATACGAGGCTGCTCGAGATCGCCGCCGGGGGTCGCGTGGACGCGCCGTCGCTCGTGCGCGCGATCGCGCTCGCTCAACATCTACGAAGGGAATGTGGTGCTCATGGCCGCCCGCGCAACTGAACTCTCCGAACGCGTCCGTGCGGGGCTCGAACGCGTCGTCGTCGGAAACGAACGAACGCTCTTCGCCTTGCAGCTCGCACTGCTCGGCGAGGGGCACGCGCTGATTGAAGGCGTTCCGGGCACCGCGAAAACCCTCTTGGTGCGCGCGCTCGCGGCCTTGCTGGGGCTCGAATTCCGGCGCATTCAATTCACCCCCGATCTGATGCCCGCCGACGTCGTCGGAACGACCGTCTTCAATCCCAAGAGCGCGGAGTTCTCCGTGCGCCGCGGACCCGTGTTTACCAACGTGCTGCTTGCCGACGAAATCAACCGGACGCCGCCCAAGACGCAGTCCGCGTTGCTGGAGGCGATGGAGGAGCGCCAGGTAACGATC
>JACRTZ010000186.1 GCA_014304965.1 Vulcanimicrobiota bacterium
TCGTTCGGCGAGACCGTGCCGTGCATGTGGGAGACGGCGTCGTCACTGTTCGCCGCGACCGACGGCGTCGTGCTGCCGCCCGCGGCCCAGAGCGCCCAAAAATCGTCGAGCGACTTGCGGCCGTTCGAGATTTTTCGAATCGTCACGTCGGCATCGAGCCGGATCAGATTGCCTTCGGTGTAGAAATCGAAGGCGTTGCGTCGTAAACTGGTATATGCCCCCGGCGCGTTGTACAGCAGCGGCGCCGTGTCGGCGACGTCGCGAATGGGGCGCCACGCCCGGCCGTTCTCGAAATCCATGCGGGCCGCCGCCATGGCCAACCCGTCGAGCTGGTCTTGCAGCGACGTCAAGCGGGACCGCGTCGTGAGGACCTCGCCGACGTACTGGTTCATGCCCTCGTACACCCATAAGAGATCCGTGCGCTCGGGCTTTTGAAAATCGTCCACGAGCAGGCTCGCGGGACGCCGGTACTTTCCGTTCCACGAATGGGAGAATTCGTGCGGCATCAAATCGGCAAATGGCCGGAAAACCTGTGGATCCGCGATGTATTTTTCGCCCGCGCGATTATCGCTTGATTCGTGATGTTCGATGCCGTTTGCAGCGATCGTTTCGCTGAGCGTCAAGAGGAAATGGTAGGTGCGGAAATGCCGCGTCCCGCCGTAGGCGGCGGGTCCCTCGGCGACGAGATGTTTCATTCCGGTGACGAGCGCGGGCGGCGCTGCGAGGGCCGCGGCGCTATCGGCAGCAACGTCGAGCTCGCTGCGGTCGTCGAGCCGTATCTTCGAAAAATACCGGCCCATGTTCAGGGGTGAATCCACCAGCGTCGTAAGGCTGACCGTGTCGAACGAAATGGCAGCCCCTTGTCGCGACCGCACGGGGAGCGCCGTGCCGAAATCCCAGCCCGCGGGAAGCGTTAGCGAGGCGGTCGCCGGAAGCGAATCCGCGACGGCGCCTTCGGGATACATCAGGAACGAACTCCATTGGATGAGCGCGAGATTTTCGGTGCTCGGTACGTCCATCTCGCCGGTCGTCGCCGCCGCGCCCACGACGTCGAAGTCCGCCTCAAGCGTACTTACGCCGTTCGGAACGGTCGTGCGAACCGCGAAGAAGTCGACGAGATCGCGCCGCCACTCGAGCGCATTGCCCGCGGCTTTGAGACGCAGGTTGACTACGTCGGCGATGGGGCCGACGGGACCGTGCCAACCCGGAATCCAGCGCGGATACACGACCGTCATCGGACCGGCGCGCGCCGGCATCGTCACGACGACGTGAAAGATCTTTTGCGGCGCCTGCGACGCATCCACCGCAACGCGCAGGCCGGTCGCGTCTTGGGAGCGCGCGGCCGAGGTGCAACATACAAAAACGAGCGCGGACAGCGCCGCAGCGACCGTAAACCGAGCGTTCATGCGGCTTACTGCGCCGCGCGTTTGACCGTTTCCGCCACTTCGTGCGCCAGGCGCTCGATGCGGCCGCGGTCGTCGCCTTCGATCATCACGCGCACCAGCGGTTCGGTGCCGGATGGACGCACGAGAATGCGGCCGTCTTCGCCAAGTTCGCGCTCGACGCGCGCGATCGCGGCGCGAACCTCGTCTTGCTCGGCAGCCTGACGCGGTGCACGTACATTGACGAGAATTTGCGGAAAAACGTGCATCGCCCACGTGAGTTCGTGGAGGGTTGTCCGCTCGCGCGCGACCAGCGAGAGCAAGGCGACCGCGGTCATCGGTCCGTCGCCCGTCGTATTGCGTTCGAGGTCGATCACGTGGCCCGATTGCTCGCCGCCGAACGTGAAGTTTCCGGCGCGCATGGTTTCGAGCACGTACCGGTCACCGACCGCCGCGCGCAGCAGCGTGATGCCTTCGTGCCGCAGCGCCTTTTCCAAACCGGCGTTGCTCATCACCGTTCCGACAAGCGTGTCGCCGGCGAGCGTGCCGCGCCGTTTCTTTTCCACCGCAAGCGCCAGCATCGTGTGATCGCCGCTGATCGTCGCGCCCGTCTCGTCGACGAAAAGCGAGCGATCCGCATCTCCGTCGAACGCGACCCCGACCACGCGTTTGTCGCCGCCCGCGGAGAGTTCGCGCACGCGCGCTTGGAGCGGCCGCATGTCGGTCGAACCGCTGCCGACATTGATGAGCGAACCGTCGGGTTCGCAGTTCATCGTCACCACGCGCGCGCCGAGCCGCGCAAACGCGCGCGGTCCGACCTCGAACGCTGCGCCGCAGGCAGCATCCACCACGACGGTCATGCCGCTCAGGTCGCTGCCCGCCTCGACGAGCGTCGCGAAATACCGATCCACGAAACCGTGCGCGGCCTTGCCGATGCCGACGTCGAGCCCGGTGGGGCGTGGAATCTCCGCATCGTCTTCGAGCAATCGTTCGATTTCGTGTTCTGCCGCATCGTCGAGTTTGTAGCCGTCAGGCCCAAAGAACTTGATGCCGTTGTCTTCGACCGGATTATGCGAAGCGCTGATCATGACGCCGCCTGCCGCCGGCAGCGACGGGACGATCCGCGCGACGCCGGGCGTGGGCACGACGCCGAGCGCGAGGGTGTCGCGCCCCATCGACAGGATGCCGGCGACGACCGCCGCTTCGAGCATCGTTCCCGACAGACGGGTATCGCGCCCGATCACAAACGCGTAATTCGGGTCCATGCCTCGCCCGACAACGTAGGCGCCCGCGCGCGCCAAGCGCATCGCGATTTCCGGGGTGAGATCCGCGTTTGCCACGCCGCGCACACCATCGGTGCCGAACAGCCGCGGCCCGCTCAATGCGCGGCCACGGCGTTGCCGAATTTCGCCCGAACGCGCAACAGATTTGGAACCACGGCAATGCCCGCGATCTCGTTGCCCCGCTCGTCGATTGCGACGGGATGGACCATTGCGTCGAAATTCGACGACCCGGACGGAAAGGGCACGTCCACCCGCACGCCCGAGACGCGCGCGAGGTCGGTGACGGGAGCGCGCAAGGTCGCAAACGACGGTTCGACGGCCAGCGCTTTCACGACGATGTTCCGCCTCACGTCGCCCGAATAATGAACGGCCACCGGCAAGTTGCGGTTTTCGACGCGTTCGATCGACAGCGTCACCGACGCAGGCGATAACGACTTGATCTCCAGTTTTGGCGCGATGACTTGCACCGGAACGTTATAGACACCGGGTGCACGGCCTTCGAGATCAAGGACGACGCGCACGTTGTCCGGACGAATGGCCCCTCCCGTACGGGGAACGACGATGCCGACCACCGCTTGTTTTTCCGCATACCGCACGACTTGGTCGGGATGCAAACCGGTCGTCGTAATCGGCACGCTCAATTGTTGCACGAAGCGCGCTGCAATAACGGGATTGGGACCGAGCCGGAAATAGGCCCAGGCCGCGAGCGCGATCGCGATCGCGGCCAGTTTCAGTTCGACATTGTTGCGAAGGCGGTCAAACATTGGCGTTCGGCACGCCCGCGGAGGCGCTGGGACCGCGCGCGCGGCGCCCCCAACTCAAGCCAAACGTACCGCGCTGGCGCGTTCCGCCGCGCGTGCTGCGGCAGCACGCGAGCAGCACGGAACGCAAACGCGCTTCGTCATCGAGTTCGCGCGACAGCTTGCCGAGCCGCGCGACCGAAATCGTGCCCGACTGCTCGGAAATGACCACGACGACGGCGTCGGTTTGCTCGGTTAAGCCGATGGCAGCGCGGTGGCGGGTGCCGAGGTGGCTCGCCGCGGGGACGTTATCCGCGAGCGGCAAAAAACAGCCGGCCGCCTCGACGAGGCGCCCGCGCACGATCACCGCGCCGTCGTGTAAGGGCGAACGCGGCGTGAAAATGGAGAGCAGCAGTTCAACGGAGAGCCGCGCGTCGAGCCGGGTGCCGCTCTCGACGTATTCCCGCAACCCCGTCGCACCTTCGATCGCGATGAGCGCGCCCACGCGGTTGTGGGAGAGCATCACCGCGGTGTTCGCGAGGATCGCGACGACCTCGTCGAGCGAGGCCGCGTCGTCCGCTGCTTCCCTTCGCGCGAGCATTCCGCCGCGGCCCAGCTGCTCGAGCAGCCGGCGCAGTTCGGGCTGGAAGACGATCGGCAAAGTGACAGCCGTGCCCAGCAAGACGATTTGCAAGACGCTCGCCAGCACGAGCAGATGGAAGAGATTGGCAACCGCAAGCAGCAACACCAAGACGACGATGCCCAAAATGATCGGAATCGCGCGCGTTCCGCGGATAAGGACCAGCAGATAGTAGGTCAGCGTGGCCGTGGCGAGGATGTCGAAGACGTCGGACACGCCGAACGCGACGTCCGGCAGACCGAAGGGCATCAGCCGCGAGCCTTCCGGAGCAGCGGGTCGAGATGCGTTTCGACGAGCCGGATTGCGTCGAGGTCCGGTACGTTGAGGGTCGCGGAGGCAAAATTCGCCAGCGTTTCGTCGCCGAGCGGTTCCAGCGGAACGATGCGGCGCCCGGGCGAGGGGGCGAGTTCGACGTCGACGACGTCCACGATGGTCCGCAGCGAGGTCACGCTTTCGTCGAAGTCGAGAAGCACGCTCGTCGCAGTCGCTTCCGCCGAAGCGGCGCCGGCGGGACGGCCATTGCCGCCAAGTGCTTCAGCGAGCGCGGCAATGCGCGAGGCGTCATGCGGGATGATCTCGAGTTTCAACGCGCTCCAACCTTATACGCGCTGAGGTGGGAGTCATGCGCAGCGACGAGATCGGCGCGCGGCCGGCGCGCGTGATCGCCGTCGGTCGTAATTCGGCGTGGATTGCGTTCGAAGGCTCCCACGATCTGTACCTCGGCGTCCTGCCCAAGCAGCAAGAACGCATGTCGCTCGTCCCAGGCGACCTGGTCCTCGCCGCGCGTCTCGACGACGAGCGCGCACTGGTCGAACGCCGCGAGCCGCGGACCTTCGCGCTCGAACGCCACACCGGGGGCGGGCGTTCGAAAATCATGGCGGCCAACGTGGACGCCATCGCCATCGTCACCGCCTTCGAGCGGCCGCCGTTTCACGCGGCGATGGTGGACGAATTGCTGGCGTTTGCCGAGATCCAAGAAATGCGCGCACTGCTGCTGCTGACGAAAGCCGACCTTGCGGACGAAGCAAGCGTTCAACGCATCCCGGCCCTCTATCGCAGCCTCGGCTACGAGACGCTGATCATCAATCCGAAAGCGCTCGTCGGCATGGACGCCGTCGATCTGGCGCTTTCGACGCGCAACACCTTGCTGATCGGACAGTCCGGGGTCGGCAAATCGTCGCTCTTTCGCGCGCTCGGGGGCGCCGCCGTCGTGGGCGACGTCTCGAAGACCGGACGCGGCAAGCAAACGACCTCGAGCGGCCGCCTCCATCACTTTCCCGAGGGTTTCCTCATCGACAGTCCTGGCGTCGGCGATTTCGAATTACGCGACGTCTCGCCGCACGAGCTGGCGCAAGCGTTCGTCGAATTCCGGCCGCTCGTTTCCAAGTGCCGATTCCGCGACTGCAAGCATTTGGCCGAGCCGAATTGCGCCGTGCGCGAGGCGCTCGCGGCCGGAACGATCGTGCCCTCGCGGTACGACAGCTATCGCGCGATCGCGGAACGCCCCGCTTAGCGAATATCGGAGGGATCGGAGATGAGCGCCGCATCCTCGCGACGCTCGAGCGATTCACCCTCGACCATCGCGAGCATCAAATCGAACGCTCGCCACGCGAACGGCAGTTGCGGACGCAGGCCGTATCCGTAGGCCACGTAAGCGTCCACGTGAGGTCCACCGTCCACGAGAAACTGCCGGTAGCGATCCGCGCGCCCGGCCGAGCGGACGGCGTCCAAATAGGGCGCCGCGTGGTGTTGCGGTGTGATGAAAACGTCGGCGGTTCCGGCGATGCCGACCAGTGGCCGCTCGAGCGCGCCCGAAAACGCGAAGTCGCCAATCGCGCTTTTCGCTTCCGGCGACGGCACATAGTCCGCGCGCGCCGCGGGAAGTGCGAGAGCGGTTGCGTTGAGCGGTCCCCCGCCGCGCGCGCCGCTCACGGGGTTGGGAACGTTCGGATTCGGTCCGACCCACGATTCGGCGCGCGGGTCCAGCAGCAGTGCAAACAAGAACGTCGTGAGATCGGCGTAATGCGGCACCAGGTTCGCATAGTGGTCGTCCCACAGCGAGCGGTGTCCGGGCACCTCTTGCAAGCGGTCCGGTGGAAAGCCGGATGCGACGATGGCGTCGTGCACGTCCTTGTCGCGATAGCCGCTGCGCACGTACTGCGGCATCAATTGCAAGAAGCGCGGCAGGTACGACAGGATGTTGTCTTCGGCCGACCAATACACGCCCGCCCATTCCACACCACCGTCCACGAGTTCGGGCGAGCGTTCGAGCAAATATCGGACCTGCCCGCCGCCGTTTGATAGACCGAGGGCGAACGTTCGTTTCGGCTCGCGCCCCTTCGCGGTCCGAACGTGCGCCTTGGCCGCCACGATCAGCTTCGCGAGATCCTCGTGCCACGCGCGAACCGATATCGCTTTCGGCCAGAGCGCGCCGAACCGCACGACGAGCCCAAGTTCGCGCATGCCGTTGGCGTCGAACGGCACCGGATAGGCTAGCGTCGGATCCGGAGTAACGCACACCGCTTCAACGGTAGCGTTATACGGAATGCCTTTGTTGCTCGATGCGAACGCGTAGCCGCGCGCGAGCGCGAAATCCCCGAAGATCGCGTCGTTGGCGAACTCGCTGCGCGTTGCCGGCGTGCCGCACGCGATGAGGTCGCCGTTCCAATCGTCGGGGATGCGCACGACGAAGCGGTGTCCTTCGCCGAGCGAATCGAGAATTTGCAATCCGGAGATCGGCGACGTCGCGGGAGACGACAACCCGGTCGGAAAGAGATGCGCCGCATCGCCGGCCGGATCGTAGCCCGGGGCGGGCGCGGGCAACGGCACGCGCCCGGCCCGCAAATCGTAATAGTGCAAGCTACGCTAATATCGAAGACCGACTAAAATGTCCCGTGCGACATTCGTCGCCTCCGCCGTGGTCGCTGAATCTCTCCGTGAAGCAACCCTCTTGCCGACTCTTCTTATCGGTGAGCGAACGTGATCTGTTCGCTGTGGATCAAGTGACGATCCAGGCCTGCATTGTCCGGGTCGATGCCGATACCCGGTGCCTCCGTCAAGCGGCATTCGCCGCCGGTGACGACGCCGAGCGGGCCGAGCAACAACGTGCGTAAGACGTTTTCGTTTGCGTCGATTTCCAGCATGCCGTCGCCGCCGATCGCCGCAAGCAGATGCGCCGAGGCCGCGAGGCCGACGCCGCCGCCCAGGTAGTGCGGGCAAAATCGCTTGCCGCTAGCGACGATGGCACGCGCGATCGGCACGCATGCCGACAAGCCGCCCCACTTCGCAACGTCGGGCTGAATCACTGCGATGCTCGACCCTTCCATCGCTTCGCGAAAATCGAGGGCCGACGCAAAGTTCTCGCCGGCAGCGAACGCGATCGGCGCACGCGCCGACAATTCGCGCCATTCGCTCGACGGTGCGTCGGCGGGTAGCGGCTCTTCAAGCCACTCGAGGTCGAACGGCGCGAAGGCCTCAACGGCCTCTGTCGCGGCGCGCAGGTCCCACGCTTGGTTGGCGTCCGCCATGAGCGAGCATGCCGGTCCGAGTTCCGCGCGCAACGCTTGCAGATTCGCAACGTCACGCGCGGTCGTAAACCCGACCTTGAGTTTGAAGGCGCGATAGCCTTCGGCGAACTTGGCGGCTGCGAGGCGCTCCGGCTGCTCGGGATTGAGACCGCTCGCGTAGACGCGAATCGCAGGGTTCGTGCCGCCGAGAAAGCGCCAGAGCGATTCGCCGCGTTTTCGGGCGGCGAGATCCCACAGGGCGAGATCGATTCCGGCGATGCATTGCGCGAACGGTCCGGGTTCGCCCGACTGCAACGCGAGTACATGCGTCAGACGGGTCAACTCCGCAAACGCCGCCCGCGGATCGTGCATATCCACGCGCCCGAGCAGCGGCGCCAACGTGGTCGCCAGCAAGCGCGCCCGATGTTCGAGCGCGCCGTCGGGAAAATTGCACCAGATCTCGCCGAAGCCGAACGCGCCGTCGGCGTCTTCGACCCGGACGAGCAGCATCGGCCGCTCGCGCATCGTCCCAAACGAGGTCTGGACCGGCACCCCGCACGGCGCTCGGTAGGCCGAAATCGTGCACTTCGCCATCATCCGGACCTAAGTGTTGGACGGTCAGGCAGGTCCGTGCTACAATGCCGCGCGTGCCGAATATCAAAGCCGCCGAAAAATGGGTCCGTCAATCGGAAAAGCGCAGCCTGCGCAACCGGGACGTCAAGACCCGCCTGAAGACGCTGTTCAAGGGCTCGAAGACCAAAGCCGACGACCCCGCGGTCGTCACGAGCGTGGAATCGCAGTTCGACAAGGCCGCCCAGAAGGGCATCATTCATCCGAACAAGGCCGCCCGCAAGAAGTCGCGCCTGGCCAAGGCCGCCGTTGCGGCCCGAGCCGCCGCCGCCAGCCCCAAGCCTGCGGCCGCCGCCAAACCTGCCCGAAAGAAAGCGACAGCCAAGAAAAAGTAGCGCTCCGGTTAGGACTGCTCTAAAACGTAGGTGCCCGGCGCCGGATCGAGCGCCGGGAAGTGCTTGTTGCCCGGTTGCTCGGGCGCGAGACCTTGCGCGCCGCTGCGCGCCTGCAGCCATTCCATCCATTCGGGCCACCACGAACCCTCCGACTTACTCGCGCCGGCGAGCCACGCGTCGGCCGTGGGCGGGTTCGCGGCAGCCTGCCAGTAGTGACCTTTGCCCGAGCCCGGCGGGTTAACGATGCCCGCGATGTGGCCCGAATGCCCCAGCCGGAAACGCACGTCGCCCGAAAACATCTGCGTCATCTTGTAAACCGAACGCCACGGCGCGATGTGATCTTCGGCCGTCGCCAGGCAGAACACGTCGTTCTTGACCGTGCGTAAGTCGATCGGCACGTCCTCGAGCGACAGCGTGTTCGGCTTGGCAAGATTGTTTTCAAGGTACATGTTGCGCAGGTAATAGCTGTGCATCGCGCACGGCAAACGCGTTGCGTCGCCGTTCCAATAAAGCAAGTCGAATGCAGGCGCGTCTTTGCCGAGGAGATACCGGTTGACCGCGACGTTCCAGATCAGGTCGTTGGAACGCAGCATGTTGAACGTGTCCGCCATCTCGCTCGAATCGAGCACGCCCTTCTTCTTCATGTTCTTTTCGAGCGACGCGACGGCTTCCGGGCTCAAGAACGCCTGCAAGTCGCCGGCTTCCGCAAAATCGGTCAAGGCCGCGAAAAACGTCACGGCATTGACGAGCGTTTCTTCGGATTTCGCCAAATAGGCGAGCGACTCGGCGGTCAGCGTCCCCCCGATGCAATACCCGATCATGTTGACGTCGTGGCTCTCGGAAATGGCCGAGGCGACGCGCGCCGCGCTCTGCGGCCCTTTCTTCGCGTAATCTTCCCAGCCCATGTCGTCCAGCTTCTTGTCCGGGTTGCGCCACGAAACGACGTACGTCCGAATGCCGTTGTCCACGGCGAACTTGATCAGGCTGTTCTTCGGCTGCAGATCGAGGATATAGTATTTGTTGATCCACGGCGGCACGATGACGAGCGGTTTTTCGTAGACCGTACCGGTCGTCGGCGTGTACTCGATCAGTTCGATCAGCTTGTTGCGATAGACGACGTTTCCGGGCGTGGTCGCGACGTTGCGGCCAACGGTGAACGCTTTTTTGTCCACAAGCGCGGGCCGGCCGGCGTTGTCGCGCATGTCTTCGAAAACATTCGCAACGCCGCGGGTCAGGTTCGCGCCGCCGGTCCGCATCGTTTCTTCGATGACCGCCGGATTGAAGAACGGAAAATTCGTCGGGCTGAGCGCGCCACAGAATTGCTTGGTAAAGAACTTCACGCGCGCTTTGGTGCCGGGATCCACGTCGGCGTTGTCCACCGCATCGAGCACGGCTTTACAGGCGAGGAGATACCCTTGCTTGAGCGCATCGAACGTCGGATTATCCGACCATGCCGGATGCTTGAATCGGCCGTCGCCGGCTGCGGGCTCGATGATCGCGGCCGTCTGTTCGGCCTTCGGCGTCCGCGAGCGCGTGGCAACGTTCATCCACGCGTTCGCGAATTGCGCCTGGCCCGCCATCAACGATTCGGGATGCGCCATCATCTTCTGCCAGACGTCGTAGGTCGCTTTGCCGATGCCGAGCGGATCGAACGGGTTGGGCACGGCTTCCGTCGCGCCGGCCGTTCCGGCACCGTTGGCTGCGGCCGGGCCGGGCGGCGGGGGCATGCCGTCCGTCGCCATCGCCGGCAGCGTTGCTTCTACCGCTGCGACGACCGCGTCTTCGGTCAAAACGGCGTTCGGCTCGGCTCCATCCACGGGGACTTCGGTCGCCGCGCTGACCGCCGCACCGTTGGCAGACGGTTGCTGCTCGTTCGAATCGTTGGGCTCGGCATTCATCTTATAGGTATATTTTGGCTCTAGCTACGGACCGCCCTCCGCCTCATCGCCGTCGAGCTTCTTTCGCATCGCTTCCGCCTCGATCATGGCCTCGATTTCGGGCATGACCAGCCGATCTTTCGGGCGATTCGCAGCGGCCTTTGTTTCCCGCAAGCCCTCAAGCGTCAATACGTTGATCTCGATATTCCCGAAACGCGTTTCTCAATAAGCCCGCGTTCAGCGAGATCCAAATATCGCCAACCTGGTGCGATCGTGCCGAGTAGATCGAACCAGTCGCCGTCGCGGGTCTGCAACGTAAAGTTGTCCCCGTTTGCAATCATTCGCGCATCCCATGGCAACGCGAGTCCCGATGGTTCCTTCAGCACTCGCAGCCGAGGTTCGAAAGGCTTCAACGCGGTAACCAGACGCTCGACGTTTTCAGCCGATCGTTCGTAAACGATGTCGAGGTCTTCGGTGACGTAGGCAGAGCCCTGCATCCCAAGGCCGCCCCACCGATGACAACATATTCGACACCGTGTTTGTTGAGGGCGTAGATTACGTCGCTTGCAGGGGTAGCCATGGGCCCGTCAATTCGGCGAGCGTTTCATCTTGAGCGCTCTGTGTTGCGTCGCTGCGGCGATTTGCGCGTCCAGCTTTGCCAGCCTCTGCGACGGGGTCTTACCGTACATGTTGCCGTACGTCAGCGTCAAGTCGATACCGAACTCCGTCGCGCGCCTGGCAGCACTATCCGCCGGCGGGTTTTCCAGATATGCCTTGAAGGCATCGCTCAGTCGCGGGAGTTCCACGTCCGACTCTTTCGGCGCGATTCGGCGCTCCACCTCAGGGATCGACGTTGATCACGAGGCGCGTAGCCCGGTCTTTGTGCGCGGCCGGCACGATGCGCTCACGCAGAAAGTCGCGCACCGCGCGTCCGTCCTGCGCTTTGATCGCGATGCGAAAGCGCCATTCATTATTCGCGCGCGCCACGGGGTATGGCGCCGGGCCGAGCGTTTCCGCATCGGCAAACGTTCGCAACGTCTCCGCGTACGCGTTCGAAGCCGCAAGCGCAAGCTCGCGGTCGCGCCCGATCACGCCGAGATATACGAGGTCGCAAAACGGTGGGTAGCCCGCTTCGCGGCGCTGCTCCGATTCGTAGGCCGCGAAACCGTCGAAGTCGTGTTTCGCCGCGAACGCAATCGCTGGGTGTTCCGGCGAATAGGTTTGTAGGATCGCCTCCCCCGGCCGCGCGCGGCCGCTGCGGCCAGCAACCTGCGTGAGCAAATCGAAGGTGCGCTCCGACGCGCGGAACTCCGGATAGTGCAAGCCGAGATCGGCCGCCACGACGGCCGCCAAGGTCACCGTCGGGAAGTCGAGGCCTTTCGCGATCATCTGCGTGCCGACGAGGATGTCGCCCGTTGCTGCAAATTCGTCGAGCAAGCGCGCGTGATCGCCGACGCGGGTCGTCGTATCTCCGTCCATCCGAATCGCGCGGGCTTTCGGAAAAAGTGAAGCGAGCGTATCCACCACGCGCTGCGTTCCAAGCCCCAGTTCGCGAAACGCTTCCGAACCGCAATTCGGACAGGCGGCCGGAATCGGCGCCTGGTAGTCGCATTGATGACAGCGCAGCAGGTTTTCGGCGCGGTGAACCGTCAGCGAGATCGAGCAGCGCCCGCAATCCGGAACCATTCCGCACGAGCGGCACAGCATGAAGCTCGCGCTCCCGCGGCGATTGACGAGCAGCACGCTCTTCTCGCCGCGTTCGAGGCGCGCGGCGAGCGCATCCACGAGCCGCGAGCTGAAGATCCGGCGATTGCCCGCATCGAACTCGCGCGCCATATCAACGACGTGCGTTTCGGGCAGCGACTGCGCTTGGGGCCGATCCTGCAGTCGGAGGTGGATCGCGTCGCCCTCGAGCGCGCGCCGATATTCTTCAAGCGGCGGCGTCGCGCTGCCGAGCACGAGGGTTCCGCCGGCTAGGCGCATCCGTTCGCGCGCAACGTCCACCGCATGGTAGCGCGGCACGCCATCCTGTTTGTAGGTTCGCTCGTGCACTTCGTCGACTGCGATGAGCCGCACGTCGGGAAGCGGCGCGAACAGGGCGCTGCGCGGCCCGACCATCACGTCGATCTCGCCGCGCGCGGCCGCGTGCCAGCTGTCGAAACGCTCGCGCTCGGAAAGGCCTGAGTGCAACACCGCGACCCGGTCGCCGAACGTGCCTTCGAAGCGCCGCGCCGTCTGCGGCGTGAGCGCAATTTCCGGGACGAGCAAGATTGCGCGCCCGCCACGCGCGAGGACCTGGGCGATCGCACGGACGTAGACGAACGTCTTGCCGCTGCCCGTGACGCCTTGCAACAGGAACTCGCCGAAGCTTTCGGCGCGCACGTTCGCTTCCAGCGCACCGATCGCCACTGCCTGTTCGGCCGTTGGAACGAAGTCGTGCGGCGCGTGTTCGATCGCTCGCTTCGCCCGCGCCGCTGCGCGGGGAACTTCGCGCAAGGCGCCCGCAGCGATCGCCCGCGCAATCAAACTCGCGGAGTACCCTTCGAGCAGCGCGTCGCGCCGCCGCAGCGCGCCTTCCGCAGCAACGTGCGCAACGAGCGCTTCCGCGCGCGGCCCGCGGATCCGCGCGCCCGTCGCCTCCAAGACCTTCTCGGTCGCAGCCTCGGTGCGCGCGCGATCGAACGTCCGGCGGCGTTCGAGCGCGCCCGCGCGCACGAGCGTTGAAATCGCGCGCAAGAGCGTCTTGCGGTCGCCGGCGCGGCGCGCCTCGGGATGGCGCAGCAGGCTCTCCAACGCGAAACCGCCGGCAAACGTATCGCGCAACAGCGCGAGCAACCGGCGCGGAACCGATGCGTGCAAAGCCGGATCCAGCGGCCCGACGATCGTGAAACGATCGACCGTCCGCGGGATTGCGGCCGCGAACACGAACGGCGCGAGCGCCTCACCGAGCGAGCAACAGTATCGTTCGGCCATCCAGCGCGCGAGCTCGAGCGCCGTTTCGTCGAACGTCGCGGGCGCCTCGAACCGCGATGCGATCGGCCGCAGGCCGGTACGATCCGTTGCATACGGGGCCGAAATGACGAACGCGTACAGTTCGCGCGGCCCCAGCGGAACGCGCACAACCTCGCCGACGCGCGCATCGAGGCCCTCCGGCACGCTATAGGTCAACGGCCGCGCGACGTTGGCCGTGCGCTGCTGCACGAGCACGTCGACCGCGCGGATCAGCGAAATTCGCGCGCTCCCGGCGGCGTGCGCAGCCGCTCGATCACCGCGCGTACGCTCCGCGGCGCGGCGATAACGCCCGTTTCCACGTCCCCGAGGGCACGCGGCAGCACGAAACGTAACGCGCCTCCGCGCGACTTCTTATCGGAACTCATGGCGCTCACTACCGGCGCCGTCGCCGCGCCCCCGCTCTCAAGGGGCAGGCCCAGCAGCGCGAGCAGCGACAGCACGCGCAGGTGCTCGGCTTCGGAAAAGCGTCCCGTGCGAAGCGCGAGCAGGCCGGCGCCGCGCAGGCCGATCGCGACGGCCTCGCCGTGCGACAGCGCATAGCGCGTCGCGCGCTCGAACGCGTGCGCGAAGGTGTGCCCGAGATTGAGCGTTTCGCGCGCGCCCAGTTCGAGCCGGTCGTCGGCGACGTACATCGCCTTGACGCGAATGGAATCCGCGACCACTTTTTCCCACGGCCACTTCTTGAATGGGTGCGGCGCGAGCGTCTCGAGCGCTTCGAACGTCTCGCCGCCTTCGATCACGCCGTGCTTGACGACTTCGGCCATGCCTTCGCGGAACTGTGCTTCGCGCAAGGTTGCGAGCGCGGCCAGATCGCAGAACACGGCGATCGGATCTCGAAATGCGCCCGCGAGGTTCTTTCCGGCTCGCAAGTCCACACCGGTCTTGCCGCCCACCGCGGCGTCGACCATGCCGACGAGCGACGTTGCGACCGCGACGAATGGGATGCCGCGCATGTACGACGCCGCCGCAAAGCCGAAGAGGTCGGTTGCGACGCCGCCGCCGATGCCGACGACAATCGTTTCGCGGTCGGCTTTGGCCGCGGCGAGTGCGTCGAGCACGCCTTCGAGAGTCTTCAGGGTCTTACGCCGTTCGCTGAGCGTGAACAGCAGCGGCGCCGAAGCGCCGCGCAGCGCGCGCCGGATGCGTTCTGCGTGAGCCGCAATGCGCCGATCTGCGAGCAGCACGATGCGCCGCGCGCCTCGTTCGCGAAGAAACGTAGCAAGCGCACGCGGCACGTCGCCCGCGATCACGATCGGGTACCCGAGGTCGTCGAAGCGGGTCATCGTGCGCGCACGAGGTCGGCGATTTCGCGAGCGATTGCGCCGAGCGAGCGACGGGAGCCGCTCACCGACATTTCGCTCTCCGCATAGAGCGGCCGGCGCGCAGCATGGAGCGCCCGAACGTGCGCCGGGTCGATCGCATCGCCGAGCAGCGGCCGCTTCGTTTTGGAGCGGCGCAGGCGGCCGAGCAGGACGGAAAACGGAACGTCGAGATACACGCGCAGCGCGCGCTCCGCGAGCAGCGAGCGCGTCGGCGGGTGGGTGACGGCCCCGCCGCCAAGCGCGAGGACGCACGGCGGCCCATCGAGCGCATCGCGAACGGCTTCCAGTTCGCGCGCGCGAAACGCGGGCTCGCCGTCGCGTGCGAAGATTTCCGGAATCGGCCCGTAACGTGCGACGATCGTCTCGTCGGTGTCCACGAATTGCATTCCGAGTTCTTTTGCAAGCCGGCGGCCCACCGTCGACTTTCCCGCACCCATAAATCCCACCAGCGCCACGTGTTCTTTCATCGTATCCGCGACACAGGTTCGGCGGCCGGCGCGCGAGGTCCGCGAACCTGGCAATCCAGGAACAGGAGGCTAGCGGAGGCGCCGCGATTACGAACGGATGCTTTCGGTATGTCGGCCGGCATTATGGCTGCCGCCGCTCTTGATAATTGCGTCGCTCCAACCGCTTGCGGGCGACGCTCAAACGCGCCCGCAACGATCCCCGGCTCCGACGGCGAGCGGCGCCGCCGCCGCCCCTCCTCCGGCGCCCGCGCCGCCCGAAACGCCCGATGCCGTGACCAAGCATTCGGTGACAATCGACGGCCGTGCCTACGATTACTCATCGCGCGCCGGCACCATCACGCTGCGCAACGAGCAGGAAGCTCCGACCGCCCGCATCTTTTACACGGCGTACACAGTGGACGGCGACACGGCGACACGTCCCGTCACCTTCATCTATAATGGAGGGCCGGGCAGTTCGACGATGTGGCTGAGAATGGGCTCCGTCGGTCCCGTTCGTGTCGTCGCGGGCGACGGCGCTCCGACCGGGCCCCCGCCGTACCGCATCGTGGACAATCAGTACAGCCTGCTCGACAAGAGCGACCTCGTCTTCATCGACATGCCGAGCAGCGGCTTCGGGCGGATCGTCGGCGCGGGCCGAGGGTCGGACTTTTACGGAGTGGACCAAGACGTAGCGGCGTTCGCACAATTCATTCGCCGCTATTGCTCCACGTTCGCGCGTTGGAATTCGCCGAAATTTCTCTTCGGCGAGAGTTACGGCACGACGCGTTCGGCGGCGCTGGCCGCGCAACTCAATCGCGACGGCGTCGCGCTCAACGGCATCGTGCTGCTCTCGTCCATTCTGAACTTCGGGCTCGATTACGCGAACGGCGATCCGATCGGCGCGGGAGACTGGGCATACGTGCTCTATCTCCCGACGGAAGCCGCAACCGCGTGGTATCACAACAAGATTCCCAATAAGTCCGCCGATCTGCCCTCCTTCCTCTCGCGAGTCGAACAGTTCGCGACGACCGATTATCTCGACGCGCTCGCGCAGGGTAGCCGCCTCGACCCAAGGCGCCGCGACGCGATCGCCAAGACGCTGAGCGACTACACGGGCATCTCGGTGAGCTACATACTCCAAAACAATCTGCGCGTACGCTACTCGCGTTTCCAACAAGAATTGTTGCGCTCGCAAGGCATAATCGTCGGGCGGCTCGACAGCCGTTACCGTACGTACCAACTCGATCGGATCGCCGAGCGGACGCCGTGGGATCCGACCGAGTCTTCCATCTCAGGTCCCTACACGGCCGCGAACAACCAGCATTTGCGCGTGGACCTCAAGTACGAAACGCCGCTCGAATACCGCGCGAACGTTTACGCGATGATCCGCACCGCGACCGCCGACAAGGGCTGGGACCGAACGCACAATCGCCGCCAGCCGACCAACGTCGCGCCCGATCTCGCGGAGACCATGACGCAAAATCCGTCGCTCAAAGTGTTTTCCGCGAACGGGTATTATGATTTTGCGACGCCATACTACGCGACGGTGTACACCCTCAAACACCTCACCGTCGCGCCGGCCGTGCAGAACAACATTACTTTCGGTTACTATCAAGCTGGGCACATGGTCTATCTCAACGATACCGCGCTTGCGCAATTCAAACGCGATCTGGCCGGATGGTACGATCGCGCGACGGGATCTGCGAAATGAACGCCCCGCGCACGACGTTTGCCGCCGCTCTCCTCGCCGGGGCGGCACTCGCGCTGCTCGGCGCGACGCCGGGACCCCGACCCAGCGCTTCCCCCCATCATGGAGCAGCGACCCCCGTTCCCGACGCCGTCTCGCACGCGTCGGTCAACGTCGGCGGCGGGACCGTGCGCTACACGGCACGCGCCGGCACGATCTCGCTCAAGAACGCGAAGGAACAACTTTCGGCGCGCATCTTCTACGTGGCCTATACGAAGGACGGCGCCGATGCGAATCGCCGGCCGGTCACCTTCTTCTATAACGGCGGCCCCGGCAGCTCGACGATCTGGCTGCATATGGCGTCGTTCGCGCCGGTGCGCGTGGCCACCGACAATGCCACGGTCACGGCGGGGCCGCCCTACCGCCTGCTGCCGAACGCTTACAGTCTGATCGACAAGAGCGACCTGATCTTCGTGGACGCTCCGAACACGGGCTACAGCCGCGTGGTCGGCGCGGGCGAGCCCAAAGATTTCATGGGCGTGGATCAGGACGCGCGCGCCTTCCAGCAATTCATTGTGCGCTACCTCAGCGCGAACGCCCGCTGGAACTCGCCGAAGTTTCTCTTCGGCGAGAGCTACGGCACGACGCGAGACTGCGTGCTCGTCAATATGCTTCAAGGAGCGGGCGTCCAGATGAACGGCGTCGTGCTGCTGTCGTCCGTACTGAACTTCGGTCTCGGCGGCGGCTTCGGCGGTTCGATCGGCGGCGGCGACTGGTCCTCAGTGTTCTACTTGCCGACCGAGGCGGCGGCAGCGTGGCATCACCACAAAGCGGCGTCGCACGGCCTGGGCCTGCAGGCGTTCACGGCCGAAGTCGAACGCTTCGCCACCACGCGCTATCTCCATGCGCTCGCTCGCGGCGCCGATTTGCCGCAAGCGGAATTCGACGCAGTCGCGCACGTGATAGCGGGCTACCTTGGGGTCTCCGACGAGTACGTCCGCAACTCGAACCTACGCATCGCCTATCCGCGTTTCGCACAAGAATTGCTGCGCGACCGGGCGACGGTCATCGGCCGCTACGACGCTCGCTTCACGACCTTCAACCTCGACAATGCCGCCGAGCGCGCGCCGTGGGATCCTTCCGACGTCGGCATATCGGGGGCGATCGTCGGCTCGTTCAACCGCTACGTCCGTTCGACGCTGCATTATTCGAGCGATCTGCTCTATCGGCCCACGTCATCCGGCGATCAGCTCGGAGCGCCCTGGGACATGCATCACGGCCGCAACGATCCGCCGGCCAACGTCGCGCCGGATCTCGCGGAAGCGATGACCACCAATCCCCACCTGCACGTGTTCTCGGCGAACGGGTACTACGATTTCGCGACGCCCTATTTCGCCACCGAATACACGTTGCAACACCTGACCGTCGCACCGCAGATCCAAAAGCACATCACGTTCGGCTTCTATCCCTCCGGGCACATGGTGTACCTCAACCCGCTCGCAATCGGTCCGTTCAAGAAAGATCTCGCGCGCTGGTACGACGACACTCTGGCCGGCCGCTAAGCGCTAAGGAAGTCCGAATACCTGCTGCGCGGCGGCGACGGCGCGCTTGAAGTTGTCCCGCGTTTCGTCGATCGAATCGCCGCCGAACTTCTCGAGCACCGGGCCCGTCAGCGCGAGGCGCACCATCGCTTCGCCGACGAGCGACGCCGCCGGCACGACGCACACGTCGCTGCGCACGATGCTCGCGGGCGCATCTTCTCCCTTGTGCAGGTTGACGCTCGGTAACGCGTTCATCAGCGTCGGAATCGGCTTGACGCTCACACGTAACACGATCGTTTGGCCGTTGGAGATGCCGCCTTCGATGCCGCCTGCCCGGTTCGAACCGCGGACGACGTCTCCATCGCTCATCGCAAAAGTATCGTGGGCCTGCGAACCCGGCTTGGAAGCGACGTCGCGACCCGCGCCGACCTCGACCGCCTTGACGGTCTGCATCCCCATAACGGCGCCCGCCAGCACGCCGTCGAGCCGCGTGTCGGGTTGCCGGTTGGAACCGATGCCCGCCGGAACGCCGGAGACGACGATCGTGAAGACGCCGCCGAGCGTATCGCCACCGGTCTTGGCCGCATCGATCGCCGCGATCATTCTGGCTTGCGTCTCGGGATGCGGGCAGCGCACGTCGCTGGCGTCTACCGCCGCAGCCTCGAAATCCGGCAACTCCGGCGCGACGACGTCGCCGATTTGGGATACGTAGGAGCGCGTCGTGATGCCGAGCGCCCCCAGAAACTGCGCGCAGATCGCGCCGAGCGCGACGCGCATCGCGGTCTCGCGGGCGCTCGCACGTTCGAGCACGTTGCGCAGATCGCGCTGGCGGTATTTGAGCGCGCCCGCGTAGTCGGTATGGCCCGGACGCGGATTGGTGAGCGGCTTGCCTCCCCCGGTGAGGGGGTCCATCAGCGCACGGTTGTTTTCGAAATCGTTGTTGCGGACCAAGACTGCGAGCGGCGATCCGAGGGTCGTGCTGCCGCGAAGGCCCGCTAAGAACTCGACCCGATCGGATTCGATCTGCATGCGACGGCCGCGACCGTAGCCGCCCTGACGTAAGCGGAGCGCCTCGTCAATGGCGGGCACGTCGACGTCGAGATGGGCCGGCAGCCCGTCGAGAATTCCGACGAGCGCCGGTCCATGCGATTCACCGGCTGTGAGGTAACGGAACAATCAAGAAGCCGGCCGGCTCAACCCTTGAGCGCCTTGATCGCCTTCTCGACGAACGAGTTGTCGAACAGCTTGTTCGGATCGGCCGTGAATTTTTTCCCGAGGAAGAATTCGTTCGTTTCCACGACCGCGCGCACGCCGTCGATCGCGATGCGGCCGAGCGGTCCGTAGGCCGGGCGCGAGTGCGAGAACGAGGCCGCCCAATCGTCCACCGAGGCGCCGCCGCGGTACTCGTCCGGCAAAGCGTTTGCCAGTTTTTGCGCGGAGTAGGTCTCCATGGTTTTCATCGCCCGCGTCAGCGCGTTCACGATTTTCTGCGTGCGTTCCGGATACTTGGCGATGACGTCGCCGCGCGTCAACGCACCGGTAAACGTGTATTGCGAGAATCCGAGCCACTCGCGCGTGACCTTCGCGCGCGTGAACTCGGCCACCGCAACGGCGCGGTTTTGCTTGATCAGTAACGTCGCGTAGGGGTCGTTCGCGAGCGCGACGTCCACCTGGCCGCTCTGCAAAGCGGCCATGACCGTCGCACCGCCGCCGACACCGACCGTCTTGATGTCCTCTTTGCTAAAACCGTTCCGATGCGCGAGCCAATGCGCGATGACATCGGTTGCCGAACCGACCGACGTGATCCCGATCGTTTTCCCCTTGAGCGCCGCTCCGTTGGGAAACTTTGCCTTGTTCTCCGGCCGCGTCAGCATCGTGAGGCCCGGCTGGTTCATAAAGTCCGAAATCATGACCAGGGTCTTGCCCTGTTGGGCGGCAGCAATCGCGTGGTCGATTGCATTGCCGCTATAGTCCACTTGACCCGACATGAGCGCGAGGCCGGCTTCGGTGCCGCCCTTGGTATAAATGAGATTGACGTCGAGACCCTCGGCATCGAAATACCCGAGCGCTTTCGCCACGTCCCAGGCGAGGTAAACAAGCGCGTGCTCGGAACCGACGGCGCACGTGAGCTTCTCTTTCGGACCGGCCGCCATCACGATGGTCGGGACGCCGAAAACGGTGGACGCGCCTGCGGCTGCGCCCGCGGCGATGAAATTACGACGTGTCAGGGACATCGAAACGACCTCTCTTGAGTGGGTGGTGGGGTTTACTTCCAACGGATTAGGTGCCGCTGGACCCGTACAATGAACGCGTCAACGAGGGTAACCAGCACCATGAGTACGGCAAGTCCAGCGAAAACGCCCGCCGTATTGAAGTTAGCCTCGGAATACTGAATCCGGTATCCGACCCCGGCGTTCGCGCCAAAGTACTCGGCCACGACGGCCCCGATGAGCGCGAACCCGACCGCGGAACGGAGCGACGAGAATATCCAGGTGAGCGCCGAGGGGACCAGCACGTGCCGGACCACGTCGGCTCGGGTCGCACCCAAGACGCGCGCGCTCGCAACGAGGGTCGGATCCACGTCTTTGATACCGGCGTACGTCGCGAAGAACACGACGAACAGCACGAGTGCAATGGCGCTCGCAACTTTCGATTCGAAGCGAAAGCCGAACCACAAGATAAACAGCGGCACGAGCGTAATTCGAGGAATGGAGTTGAGGAGCACGAGCAGCGGTTCGAACACGGCGCCCAAGAAGCGGTTCGACGCCAGCACGATACCGAGCACGATGCCGACGAGCGCGCCGACCGCGAGTCCCGCGAGCGTTTCCGACATCGTCGTCACCACGTCTTTGACGACGTAGCCGAGGCGTACCCACTCGGCGACCTGCATCCCGATGTCGCTCGGCCGTGAAAAATAGAGCTTGTCGATCCAGCCCGCGCGGCCACCGAGTTCCCATAACCCGAGCACCAGGATCGTCAGAACGACCTGCGTCGAGAGGATCGTCCAGCGGTTAAGGGGCCGAAGTTGCTCGCGCATAACTCTCCAGCACCTCGTCCCGCAAGTCGTTCCACATCGCGCGATACAGTTCGGTAAAGCGGGGATCGAGGCGAACCTGTTCGATCACGCGCGGCCGCGGCAGCGTCACGTCGTAGCGGGCCTTCACGCGAGCGGGCCCGGCCGTCATGACGACCACCTCGTCGGAAAGCGCAATCGCTTCCTCGAGATCGTGCGTAACGAACACGATCGTCATCCCCGAGCCCTGCCACAGCTGCAGCAGTTCGTCTTCCATCAAATCGCGCGTTTGCACGTCGAGCGCGGAAAACGGTTCGTCCATCAGGATGATCTGCGGTTCGTACACGAGCGTCTGCGCGAGCGCGACGCGCTTGCGCATGCCGCCCGAAAGTGCGCTCGGAAAATGGTTTTCGAAGCCGCGCAGGTTGACGCGCGCGATCCACTCGTTGACGCGCTCGGCGATCTCCTTGGCCGGGCGTTTGCGCAAAACGAGTGGGAACGCGACGTTGTCGAAGACATTCTTCCACGGCAACAAGGCATCGCGCTGGAACAGGAAGCCGACGCCGTCGGCCACGCCGTTGACGAGGCGATCCCGCACCTTGACCGTCCCGGCGGTCGGGGTGTCGAGGCCCGCGATCAGCGAGAGGGCCGTGGATTTTCCGCATCCCGACGGACCGACCAGGGAAACGAAGCGGCCGGGCGCGACCGTGATGTCCACGCCTTCGAGTGCCGTGTATCCCCCCGGGAACTGTTTGCTCACGCCGGTCAAACGAATCGCCGGCTGCACGTCGGACACCAAGGTCGGACGGCTTCGGCGGGGTGGAACCCCTTCCTGGCCGAACCCTTTTCCCTATGATTCGCCCCCCCGTCAGCGTGGACGCGGTGATGCTCGAAGCGCGCGCGAGCGTCCTTACCAAGCGCTCCATCAAGAAACAGACCAAGCTCGGCGGGATCGAAATCGCCATCGGCTGCATGGACCTTACGACGCTCGAAGGCCGGGATTCTCCGGGGAAAGTGCGCGCGATCTGCGCACGCGCGATCTCGCCCGCGCCCGGCGTTCGCAGCGCCGCCGCGGTATGCGTGTATTCCAGCCTCGTGCCGACCGCGGTGGACTGCCTGAGGGGTAGCGGCGTGCTCGTCGCGTCCGTCTCGACGGCCTTCCCGAGCGGCCTCTCGCCCCTCGACGTCAAGCTGCGCGAAACGCGCGAGGCGGTAGCCGCCGGCGCCGACGAGATCGACATGGTCATCGACCGCGGCGCATTTCTCGCCGGGCGCGAAAGCGAAGTCGCCCAGGAGATCGTTTTGGTAAAAGAAGCCTGCTCGGGCGCTACGCTCAAAGTGATCTTGGAAGTCGGCGAACTTGGATCGTACGCGGCGATCCGGCGCGCGTGCGATCTCGCGCTCGCCGCCGGAGCCGACTTTCTCAAAACGTCGACCGGCAAAATCGGTATTTCTTCCACGCCGGCCATCGCGCTCTTGATGTGCGAATCGTTGCGCGATTTTCAACGCGCGACCGGGCGCAAGGTCGGACTCAAATTGGCGGGCGGCGTGCGCACGACGAAATCGGCGCTCGGCTATCTATCGCTCGTCAAGGAGACGCTGGGCGACGAGTGGCTGCAGCCGCAGCTCTTTCGGATCGGCGCGGCGACGCTGCTCGACGACCTATTGATGCAGCGCGAAAAAGAGCTTTCCGGATCGTATTCCGGCTCCGCGTATGTGGCGATGGCCTAACCGTGGCGACCGCACTTCCGGCCTTTGACTACGCGCCCTCCATCGAGACGACGCCCGTTCGGATCAAGCCGCGCTACGAGCATTTCATCGGCGGAGAATGGGTCGCGCCCGCAAGCGGAGAGTTCTTTCCGACGCTCAATCCTGCAAACGAAGAGACGCTCGCCGAGATCGCGCAAGGCGACGCGGCCGACGTGGACCGTGCGGTGCGCGCCGCGCGCAAAGGCTACGACAAGTATTGGCGCAAGCTCAAGCCCTCCGAGCGCGCGAAGTACGTTTACCGGCTCGGCCGCGCGCTAACGGAGCGTTCGCGCGAGTTCGCCGTGCTCGAGACCATGGATGGCGGCAAGCCGATCCGCGAATCGCGCGACTTCGACGTGCCGCAAGCGTCCGCGCACTTCTTCTATCACGCGGGTTGGGCGGATAAACTCGAGTACGCCGTGCCCGACGGCGAACCGCGCGCGCTCGGCGTGGTCGGCGCGATCGTGCCGTGGAATTTCCCTCTGCTGATCGCCACCTGGAAAATCGCGCCGGCGCTCGCGTGCGGCAATACGATCGTGCTCAAGCCGGCCGAAACGACGCCGCTGACGGCATTGCTCTTGGCCGAGGTGATCGCTGAGGCCGAGCTCCCGCCCGGCGTGGTCAACCTCGTGACGGGCGACGGCCGCACCGGCGCTGCGCTCGTGGACCATCCCGACGTCAACAAGATCACCTTCACCGGCTCGACCGAGGTCGGCAAACGGATCCGGCGTGCCACGGCAGGCTCGGGAAAACGCCTCGGTCTCGAACTCGGCGGAAAATCTGCGCTCATCGTTTATCCCGACGCACCGCTCGATCAGGCCATCGAGGGGATCGTCAGCGCGATCTATTTCAACCAAGGACACGTCTGCTGCGCGGGTTCGCGCTTGCTCGTGCAAGAGAGCATCGAAGACGAGATCGTCGAGCGGTTGCGCGCGCGGCTCGAAACCCTCCGGGTCGGAAACCCCCTCGACAAGAACACGGACATCGGCGCGATCAATTCGCGCATGCAGCGCGAGAAAATCGCGGAACTCGTGCAGAGCGGCCTCGATCAGGGAGCCACCCTCGTGCAGTCGTCCTGCGAACTTCCCAACCGCGGATATTGGTACGCGCCGTCCTTCTTCACGCACGTGCAGCCAACGTACCGGATCGCGCGCGAAGAAATCTTCGGGCCCGTGCTCTCGATCATGACGTTCCGCACGGCCGACGAGGCGATCGAGCGCGCGAACAACTTGCCGTACGGCCTCAGCGCCGGCATCTGGACGGCAAGCGGGCAGCTCGGCATGTACACCGCGCAGCGACTGCAGGCTGGCGTCGTGTGGGGAAACACCTTTAACCAATTCGATCCGAGTTCGCCGTTCGGCGGGTATAAGGAGTCGGGTTTCGGGCGCGAAGGCGGCCTGGCCGGATTGCGAGACTACCTATGCTGACCTCGGCCCGGCCGATCGCGCTGGATCGCTCCGCGTTGCGACGCTGGTATTTGGCGAATCGCGCGCGCACGGCGGAGATCATGAATATCTTCGAGCCCGAGGCGTACTACCAACGGCCGATCGCGCTGCGGCACCCGTTCGTATTCTATGAAGGGCACATTCCCGCGTTCAGCTGCAATACGCTGATTCGCGCGGCCCTCGGCGGGCCGTCCATCGATCCCGAATTCGAACTGCTTTTCGAGCGCGGCATCGATCCGGAATCGGTGGATGAGGCCAAGCGGCACGATCGCGGCGAGTGGCCCGACCGCAGCCGCGTGCGCGCATTCGGCGCGATGGTGGATAGTGCGGTGTTGCGCGCAATCGATCACGCGGTGCTGACCGATGGAAATGCGTCTCCCCTGCTCGAGCGCGGGCAAGCGGCATTCAACATCCTCGAGCATGAGGAGATGCATCACGAGACGTTTCTCTACATGCTCCACCGTTTGGCAATCGAACGCAAGCGGCCGCCGCGCGCGGTTGACGCGGTCTCGCAGTCCGAGCCTGCGGCCCGCGGCCGCGTTGCAATTCCTGCGGGTCCCGCAACGCTCGGCGCGGTGCGCGACGCCATTCCATTCGGCTGGGACAACGAGTTCGACCAGCATGTTGTCGAAGTTGCCGCTTTCGAGGTCGACGTCAACAATACGACCAACGGCGACTGGCTCGAGTTTGTGCGTAATGGGGGACCGATTCCGTCCTTCTGGCTCGAACGCAATGGCGAGCACCGCTTGCTCGGTATGTTCGAGGAGTATCCGCTCCCGCTATCGTGGCCCGTTTACGTGACGCAAGCTCAAGCCGCGGCCTATGCCGCCTGGCGCGGCGGACGCGTCATGACCGAGCCCGAGTACCACCGCGCAGCCTTCGGCACGCCCGACGGTTCAGAACGCCCGTTCCCGTGGGGCAGCGCTACGCCGGACGCCGCAGTCCACGGCAACTTCAACTTGCGCCGCTTCGAACCCGAGTCCGTCGGCGTTTCGCCGCTCGGTGCGAGCGCTTTCGGCGTCCACGACTTGGTGGGCAACGGGTGGGAATG
This sequence comes from Vulcanimicrobiota bacterium, assembly GCA_014304965.1. GTDB lineage: Bacteria > Vulcanimicrobiota > Vulcanimicrobiia > Vulcanimicrobiales > Vulcanimicrobiaceae > Cryoxeromicrobium > Cryoxeromicrobium davisii. The sequence goes on from JACRTZ010000186.1 coordinate 25,660, forward strand.
GACCTCGACCGTGTTCGCCCCGTTCGCGGGCTTCGAGCCGATGGCGTCGTACCCGCGCTACTCTGCGGATTTCTTCGACGGCCAACATTACCTCGTAAAAGGCGCGTCGCCGGTCACGTCCCGGAACCTCGTTCGGCGCAGCCTGCGCAATTGGTACCGGCCGGAATACCCCTACGTCTATGCGACGACGCGCGTCCTGTACGACTGAGGCGCTCTCAGCAAATTCTCAGGTTTTCCAAACGGCAGGCCGTTTGCTAACGTCCCGGACGAGGGTATCGTTCGTGATATCATGATGCGCACTTTTTTCGGCTCGGCTATCCTTGCCGGTTGCCTGCTCGGACTAACGGCTTGTTCCGGCGGCGGCAACAACGGCACCAGCATCCCTAACCAAATCAGCGGGACGTGCGATCCGGGCACGCAGGTACAGTTAGCGAACCCGATTTCAGGCCAAAGCGGCGTGTCCACCAACCCGGGTTCCGTCGTCGTCGTCGCGAACGGCAACAACAATACGCTTGGAAACACGTTCCAATCGTGGAACGTCGTTCTCCAGGACAATTTCGGCAACCAATTCGCCGCCGGCAATTTGGTCTTAGCCACGAGACCCGGCAACATCGCCGCACCTGGTCCATATCCGTCGGATTTCTATTACTCGTCCTCGATTAGCAATCTGTCGCCGGGGAGAACGTACTCGGTCGGACTCAACATCTTCACGAGCAACTGCAACCCGCTCTTCATCGGAAGCTTCTCCACCTAGCACGATTTCGGCCCGTCGAATCCGGACGCGAGGCGCTTCGGCGTCTCGCGCGTAATCCTCGCGCCATGTGCGTCAATGCCGCGGCGTCGCATTTGCTCGGACGCGCCGACTTTCTTGCGATTGCAAGCGCCGCATCGGTCGCGCCCGCCTTGTCCTCGCAAACGCTTGCCGTGCCACCCGGGCTATCGCCGGGCAACGAACGTGCCGCCGGCATCGCGGCAGCTTCGCCCTTCGTGCGAAGCACTTTCGCGGCGACCGAAGCGCTGGCGCGTTCGATCGGCAACGCGGCGCTGCGCGAGAGCGTCGTCGGGCTGCTGACCGATCCCCGTCCAAGCTATGCCGACAAATACGCGAGCGCGCCGGCGCGCATCGGCTTGCGCGACGAACTCGCGCGCGCCGGCTTCGTCAAGCCGGACGCCCGCATCGAAGGCATCTTCCCCGCGGGCAGCGAGAACGGTTCGCGCGCGCCGCAACCCTTCTGGGCAACGCCCGGCTCGGGTGACGATTCCCACCACGCCTACCCCGGCGGTCTGACCGTTCACGAATACTTCAACGCGAGCGCTGCCGTCGGATTCGCGACAACGTACGATCGCGTCTATTTCAACGATCGCCGGACGATCGACCGCGATGTCGTCGTGGCCGCGGCGCTCTATCACGACGTAATGAAGAGCGCCGTCTTCCAATGGAAAGCGGACGGCACGCTCTTTGCCGAGGATCAGATCGCCGGCACGGGCGCGCATCACGTCTTGTCGGGCGCGGAGGCGATCGTTCGCGGCCGCTCCGCGCGCTTCGTGATCACGCTGCTCTCCGCCCACGCGGCGCCGTCGCTCGGCGATGAAGCGAAGGTGACCGATTGGTGCCGCGCCGCGGCGCTCGTTGCAGGGGTTGATGCGGTCGCGTTCGGCCTCGTTCGCAAGTCGCTCGACGGCTACGCGCTCGCCCCGCTTTTCGTGCCCGCCGAAGCATTCATTAGCAACCTGAGCGACCACGACTACGTGTTGAGCATTCACGCGGCACGCGCGGTCCTGCCGGAATTGCGGCGCGTCTCCACACGCTACGGCCGCTACCCGTCGTTCGCGTGGTTCAAGAACGACGTGCTCGCGCATCTTTCGGCGATCGGTTTGTACCAGACGCTCGCGAGCGCCGGTAGCGATGCCTTCGATCGCCGCGTGGACGCTCTCGTCGCGTCGCGCTGACCGGCACTCCGCAGGCCACCAAATCCGCCTTGCCGGATGCAAACACTGCGTGATATACTCGCATGGAGCAACCATGCGATATTCCGAAGCGTGGCTCGAAACCAAGCCATACAAAGAAGTCTACGACAGACGGGCTCACCCGAAGATGAGTCCGCAACTGGACCACTCGCTCATTCAGGGGCGATTGTTGACCCTCGTCGGAAACTGGGCGGTCGCTCGCGGCTTCTCGGGTCCCGAACTGCGCGTCTATCTTGCCGAAGGCGTCTCGCTCGTTCCCGACGTCTCGTTCATGTCGTTCGGCCGCCTCAACTCGATGTCGTCCGCAGAACGGCAGAAGCCGCGCATCGCACCGGAATTCGTTTGCGAGGTTCGTTCGCCCGACGACCGCGGACCGAACATCCGTCGCAAGACGGAACTCTATCTGGCGCATGGGGCCATCGCCGTTCTCAACGCCGACCCGGCGCGGCGAACGGTCCTCGTGGCGACGCAAGAGGGTGAATGTCTTTTGCGTCCGGGCGATCGCTTCGAGCATCCGGCCTTACCAGGCCTCGCGTTGAGCGTGTCCGAGATTTTCGCGCCGCTCGACGCCGCGCGCGGCTAGCGCCCTGCTAGGGAGCAGGTTCGTCTTCGCGACGCAACAGCGAGTCGTCGAAAAGGCCCGCAGCTCCGAAACCCACGATGCACAACGCCGCAAGCCACGGCAGCAGTTTGGCCGCGACGATACGGTCGATCACCCGGCCGCGGTTGGTATCTTCTTGAAAGACACGCCAGCGGTCGCTCAGGAGCGGCCCCTCCGGCGCAACGCGCGCGGGACCTGAGAGCGCAATGGTCGGGGGCCCCACCGGAAACCGCATGACCCCGACGGTGACACCGGCACACGCGAGCACGAACGCGATCGCGGCAAGCGCGGCGCGGCCGAGCGAAAGACCGCGCTTGCGCAGCGCGGCCGCGAGGACGACGGATTCCGTCGCGCTCTTGAGCAGCATCACCGCAACCGCTCGCGTAACGGTTTGATACCAGATCGAGAGCCATTCGCATCCCAGCGTACACGTTGCGACCAAGACAAACGTGCGTCCGCGTCGCGCAAGGTGCGCGAGGAGCAAACCCGCGGGCAGCGCGACCGCGAGCTGCGAGAGATGGATGAAGGTTCCGCCGACGGTGACGGCGCTTGCCGCGTACAACAGCCCAAGGGCCGGCCGGCCCCGCCGGGCGAACGCGACGCCTGCAAGCACCGCGAAGATCAGCGCGAGCAGATACGAGACGGAGCCGATTCGCAATGCGAGTGCCGGGGGCGCCCCGAGCTGCGCGGCAAGCCACGTAGCGCTGAACTGCAGCGGCATGAAGACTTCCGAAGCCGCGTGCGACGGCAGCTCCGCGTGAAGGTACTCGAGGCTCAGCGACGGCCCCGCAAGGACGCACAGGACCGCGGCGATCGCAAACCCGCCGAAGAGCGCACGGCGAGCAGGCGCGTGCGCGATCGCAACGACGGCGAGCACCGGTAGCGCGAGGCTCGGCTGGACCAGCGAACACGCCGCGAGAACGCCGGCCGCGACGAATCCCCGACGCTGCAAGAAATAGGCGGCCCCTGCAATCGCAGCGATCGCGAAGAAGCTGAGCTGACCGAGGTTGACGGCCGGATAGAAGCACACCCAGAAGAGCGCGAGCGCCGCGACGGACGTGCGCACCCGCGCGAGCGCTGCCATCCAATAACTCGCGAATGCGAACGCGGCGATCGTCAGCGTTACGTAGAGTGCGCCGACGACGCCGAACGGCAGCGTAGCGAGCAGGGCAAAGGGTTCGAGCACATACGGCGGCAGCGGCGCGGGAAGCGGCATCTCTTGCGGGCCCGCCAGCCTGCGCTCGCACGAAGCGACCGGCTCGACGGCATACGGATCCGCGTGTGCCCGAAGCGCGGCGCCGGCGCAATACATCGGGCGCAGATCGGTTAGGAACTCGGCGTCGCCGTGCCTCAGCGCCGTGGTCGCATGTCTGACGAAGAGCAAGCAGACTACCAACGCGCCGACGGTCTCAACAAAGATCCACCACCGCCGGGTGCGATCGAACGACTGCATC
>JACRTZ010000295.1 GCA_014304965.1 Vulcanimicrobiota bacterium
CGTACAACGCGAGGAGCGTGCTCTCCGGCAAGAACGCGCGCAAGTGAACGAGTTCCGCGTCGCAGCCCGCGAGGGCCGCACACACGGCGCCGAGATCGTCGCCCTCGGCCTCGACGCGCGCCACCTGCAGTCCCCGAGCGCGCGCGCGATCGAATACGACCTCTCCATACGGTTCGCTACCGCCGCGCACGATCAGTTGCGGCTTACGGCCCATCGCCGCGAGTTCAGCGACCGCATCCACCGCTTGCAGCCAATTCTTGTCGGGATCGAAGCGGCCGACTTTGACGAGCGCCGGCTTTCCCCGCAATGCGTCGCGCAAGAGCGCGACCGTCGTGCGCTCCGGGCCGTCGAGCAACACTTCGTCTATGCCGTTCGGAATGACCAAAGCTGGAACGCCGGCCTGCGCTAACTCGAACTTCATGTACCTGCTGACGGTCGTCACTGCGGCTGCCGCGCGTAAGCGGTTCCAGTCGATCCGGTCGAAGCCGTACGTGTTGTTCGCGTTCCACAGGATCGTCGCGTTCGCCCGCATACCGCGCGCGCGCAACGCACGATCCAAGTTGACCGCGGCTTCGGCCGTCTGCCATTCCTCGGCGATGACGAGCACGCGTTCGCCTTCGGCGTGTGCGCGCGCGACCAATTCGTCCGCCACGAAACGCGGCACCGAATCGCGGAAGTCGTTGACCTTTCCCTCTTCGCCGTCGTACACGTTACGCCGGTGATGGGACGAAATCCATTGGCACCAGCGTCGTAAGGTGACGCGCGGCCCCACACTCTCGACCGCCGGCAGTGAAGGATCTCCGACGAAGTACAGTTCCGTCTCAACGCCCGCGTCGCCGAGCGCCTTCGCGAGCGAACTGACGCGCGTCCCCAGACCCCCGACCGATGAGTACCGGTCCGGCCCTTCGAAGGAGAGCAATGCAGCATACTTATGACCCGCGATCATGCCCGCCGCGCTCTCACGATCATCTGCGACTTTGCTCCGCTTCAAACTAGCCGCGCAACTGTCGCAGGACGTACTGCATGATGCCCCCGTGCCTGAAATACTCCGCCTCGTCGGGCGTATCGATGCGGACGGTCGTAGCGAACTCACTCGTCTTGCCGTTTGCATCCCGCACGCGAACGGTCGTCCGGGTGCGCGGCTTGATGCCGGCGGCCAGTCCGATGAAATCAAACGTCTCTTCGCCCGTGAGGCCGAGCGATTCGCGGGTCGCACCGTCGGCGTATTCGAGCGGCAGGATGCCCATGCCGATCAGATTCGAGCGATGAATGCGCTCGAACGACTCGGCAATCGCGACGCGGATGCCGAGCAACATGGGTCCCTTCGCAGCCCAATCGCGTGACGAGCCGGAGCCATACTCCTTGCCGGCGAGCACGACCAGGGGCGTCCCATCTTCTTTGTAACGCATGGCTGCGTCGAAGATCGCCAAGCGCTCGTTCGCCGGCAGGTAGCGCGTGACGCCGCCTTCGACGCCCGGCACGAGCAGATTCTTGAGCCGCACGTTCGCAAACGTGCCGCGCGCCATCACCTCGTGATTGCCGCGGCGCGCTCCGTACGAATTGAAATCCGCGGGTCCTACGCCGCGTTCCATCAGATACTTCGCGGCAGGGCTCGATTTCGCAATCGAGCCGGCAGGCGAAATGTGATCGGTCGTAATGCTGTCGCCGACCATCACGAGCACGCGCGCGCCCGTGATGTCGCGGCCCGCTTCGGGCTGGGGCGTCATGCCGTCGAAGAACGACGGTTTCTTGATGTACTCGTCGTCTGCCGCCCAGGCATAGCGTTCGCCGGTCGGCACCTTCAACGCTCGCCAATTGTCTTCGCCCTTGAACACATCGGCATAGCGTGTCCGGAACATCGTTTCCGACAGACATTCCGCGATCGTCGCGTCGATCTCGGCGTTCGACGGCCAGAGATCGCGCAGGTACACGGGCTTTCCGTCCTTGCCGTTGCCGAGCGATTCGGTCGTGAGGTCCACGTCCATGCGGCCGGCGAGCGCATACGCGACGCAGAGCGGCGGCGATGCGAGGTAGTTCGCGCGCACTTGCGGATGGATCCGGCCTTCGAAGTTCCGGTTGCCGGATAAGACGGCGGCTACGATCAAGTCACGATCCGCAACTTCTTGCGCGACATCGTCGGGCAGCGGACCGCTGTTGCCGATGCAGGTCGTGCAGCCGTAACCGACGAGCCCGAAACCGAGCGCGTCCAAGTACCGGTCGAGGCCTGCCTTCTGCAGATAATCGGTGACGACTTTGGAACCGGGCGCGAGGCTCGTTTTCACCCACGGCTTGCGCTGCAGGCCGCGCTCGACGGCCTTTTTCGCGAGCAAACCCGCGCACACGAGAACCGCCGGGTTCGACGTATTGGTGCACGACGTTATCGCCGCGATGACGACCGCTCCGTCGGACAGTCCGATTTCCCGATACGCAGCGACGGCCGTCCCGCCCCCGCCTTCGTTTTCGAGGCGCGCCACCGCGCCGTCGGTGCTCTTGCCGTTCGACGGGGAATTTGCCGCCGCGCGCGTCTTCTGCCAATCGCCGAGCGCTTTCGCGAACTCGACCTTCACGTCGGAGAGCGAAACGCGATCCTGCGGCCGCCGCGGTCCGGCGATGTTCGGAACGACCGTGTCGAGATCGAGTTCGACGATCTGACTAAACGTGGGATCTTCTGAGGCGTCGGTGCGGAACATGCCCTGCTCTTTCGCGTACGCCTCGACGAGCGCGACCTGCGCGTCGGGCCGCCCCGTCAGTCGCAAATAGGCGAGCGTTTGATCGTCGATCGGGAAGATCGCGCAGGTCGAACCGTATTCGGGCGACATGTTGCCCATCGTCGTGCGGTCCGCGACCGTCAAGTTGGAAAGTCCCTTGCCGAAGAACTCGACGAACTTCCCGACGACGCCCGTCTTGCGCAAGAGTTCGGTCACGCGCAGGACGAGGTCGGTGGACGTGACGCCTTCGCGCAATTTGCCGTTCAGCCGGACGCCGACCACCTCGGGGATCAACATCGAAACCGGCTGGCCCAGCATGGCAGCTTCGGCCTCGATGCCGCCGACGCCCCAGGCCAAGATGCCGAGACCGTTGGCCATCGTCGTATGGGAATCGGTTCCGACGACGGTATCGGGATAGGCGTCGCCGCTCGCGTCGGGACCCGAGCCCGCCCCGCCGGCGCCGAAAACCACGCGCGAAAGAAATTCAATGTTGACCTGATGCACGATGCCCGTGTCGGGCGGCACCGCGCGGAAGTTGTCGAACGCGCTCTGTCCCCATTTGAGAAAGGCGTAGCGGTCGCCGTTGCGTTCGTACTCGAGCCGCACGTTTTCGGCAAATGCGCCGGGATCGCCGAAGCGATCCACTTGCACCGAGTGGTCGATCACGAGTTCCACGGGTTGCAGCGGGTTGATCTTCTTCGGATCGCCGCCCAAGTCGGCCATCGCATCGCGCATCGCGGCGAGATCCACGACGCAGGGCACCCCGGTAAAATCTTGGAGCAGTACGCGCGCGGGACGGTAGGCGATCTCGCGAGCCTCGCTTTTCGGCGACCAATCCGCGAGTGCCGCGACGTCGTCTTTCTTGACGCTGCGGTCGTCTTCGTATCGCAAAAGATTTTCAAGCAAGATTTTGAGGCTGTAGGGTAGCTTGGCAACCTTCGCATGCCCGGCGCGCTCGAGCGCGGCCAGCCGAAAAATCGTATACGTCCGGTCGCCGACCGCGAGCGTTCCGCGAGCCCCGAAACTGTCCGTTTGCGCGTTTAGCATAGGCGGGGCGGGTTCGCTACGGTCCGGAATCTACCCCGTGTTTCGCAAACGCTTTTTGTTCCACAAATCGGGATAGTTTAGGTGTGGCGCACGGCGGCGCTTAGGCGTTATCGGTGCTTTTAAGTTCGACGCGCTCGACGTGCGGATTTCCGGCGGCGCTTCCCCCAATTGCGAGCGCGGTTTCACCCGTCAGCAGTGCGTGCAGCGGTTGGGCGACGAGCGCGGCGCGCCAGCCGCCCGCACCGATTGTGTCCGCGATTGCTTCGGGTGTCGGCGGAAGTTCGCGCGCCACCCGCTCCAGCGCCGCGCGTGGAGCGAGCAAGCTTGCAGGCAGATCGTTCTCGGTGGCAAGCGCGTTGATCAGCACCGAGAGACATGACACGACCGCTTCGCGATCGGCGCCCGCCGGCCGCGCGGGCCGTCGCGGAAGAGCATCTTCTTCGAGAGCCAAGCCCGCGGCCACGGCCGCAACGATACGGTCGCCGAAGTGTTTGCGCGCGCCGGCGTCGAGCCGGCGCAGTTGCGAAAGATCGTCCCGCTTGGATGGGCGCAGCGCCACGAGGCCCGACATGACGTCGTCGGGGATGATGTATTTTAACGGAACGTCTCGCTCGCGCGCGAGCGTATCGCGCAGACGCGCGATCTCACGTAATATGCCAAGTTCGCGGCGATTCATGCGCATGGCGCCCGGGATGCGCAGGTACAACCGTTCGGGATCCTGACGGTAGCGCGCAGGATCTACCAAGTCGCGCGCGTCTTCCTCATACCAGGGCCAGCGTCCGGCAGATTCAAGCCTCGCACGCAAGGCATCCGCCATCGGAATCAAGTAGCGCACGTCGTCCACGAGATAGTCGAGTTGCTGCGGCGTAAACGGACGCGCGCTCCAATCGCTGACGGTCTGCGACTTGCGCAAGCGCGTACCGGTCAAGTCGTGCACGAGATCGCCCAGCGAGATGGACATGCCGTAGCCGCAGAACGCCGCGGCCAACTGCGTGTCGAACGCTGCCCGGGGCAGGCGATCGAAGCGGTCCGCAAAGATCTTGAGATCGCTTTGAAGCGCGTGACCGACCAGCGTCTTGGTTGCGAACGCATCCGCGAGCGGCTGCAAGTCCCCCACGCGCAGCGCATCCACGATCGCAACCTCATCGCCGACGACGAGCTGGAGCACCATCAGCCGTGCGGCGTACGATTTCTCGTTGTGAAATTCAGTGTCGAAGGCGACGCGTTCGACCCCTTCGATGCGTTCGCAGAGCGCGCCAAGCGCCGCGGCATCTTCGACGACGGTAGCGTTCATCGCCGCGGTTCCCGGTGTGTGCTGGACTCGGGAGCTCGCTCGATGCGCACGCCTGACGGCGATGGACGCGGGCGGCGGTGAAACATGTGACGGATGCGTTCAGTCATGCGGGAGTGCTGATAGTAGGACGAAACCGATTCGGATACCCGATCGCCGAAGATCGCAAGCAAGGTACACACCGGAATGGCGATCGCGCACATCGTCCACACGTGTACCCACATCGGAATCCGGAAAGCGGCGGCGATTTGCGTCGCCATCGTGCCGCCGAGGCCGGGAATGATGCGCAGCGTCAGCAAGAAAGGCGGCGAGCCCACTTTGAAGCGCCTGACCCACGGCGGCAATTTCTCGATGTGATCGTGCAATTCGAGCAAATGTGACGTGCGGCGCGCCAGCTTGTATCCGACCATGGCCGCGAAGACGAGGCCGATCGCATTGACTACCGAGCCCCAGAGCGGGCCGAAGATCACGCCGTTCATGACCGCGAGCGCGTCCGTCACCGAAAACGGAGCCGACGCGACCGCCGTAAAAATCAGGATGGCCAGCGGATATGCGAGCCACCCGAGATTCGCGAGGCCGGCCTCGACGAAAGGTTTGAACTTGATCACAGACGCTGCCAGCGCAAACGAGCCGAAGAAAATAACAGCGGCTTCGAAGCGGCGCCACACGGCGCTCACGCAGAGATGATCCTCGCGGGCACGATCTACTTGCTTTGCGCCTGGGGTATCTATGCCTCTGCAGTCATGGCCCGTAAGTCGCTTCGGGCGGCGCGGGGCGGACTGAGCGAAGCAAGCGTGGTGGACAGCGAACGCGCCCGGGCGATCGGCGGCTTGCCGAACTCGTTCTACG
>JACRTZ010000035.1 GCA_014304965.1 Vulcanimicrobiota bacterium
CACGTAAAGTGCTCGCGCGCCGCATCATTCCGTGCCTCGATGTCAAGGCAGGTCGCGTCGTCAAGGGCGTTCGCTTCGTCGAGTTGACCGACGCCGGCGACCCGGCCGTGCTCGCGCGCACGTACGAGCGGTGCGGCGCGGACGAACTCGTTTTTCTCGACATCACCGCTACGATCGAGGGCCGTCGCGCGATGCGCGAGGTCGTGCGAGCGGTTGCTGCCGAGCTGACGATCCCATTTGCCGTCGGCGGCGGCATCGGCTCGGCGACCGACGTGCGAGATCTGTTGCGGGCGGGCTGCGACAAGGTCGCGATCAATAGCGCGGCGGTCCGCGATCCGCAGATTCTGCGGGCGGCAAGCGACGAGTTCGGCAGCCAGTGCATCGTCGTCGCCATCGACGCGCGCCGCAGTGGCGGCGGCTGGGAAGTGGTCGTGGACGGCGGCCGCACGCCGTCCGGCCGCGAGGCGGTAGCCTGGGCGGCCGAGGCGGCGACCCTGGGCGCAGGCGAGATCTTGCTGACGAGCATCGATCGCGACGGCACAAAGAACGGCTTCGATGTGGAGTTGACGCGTGCGGTGCGCGATGCGGTCGGCGTTCCGGTCATCGCTTCCGGTGGCGCCGGGACGATCGAGCACTTCGCCGAGGTATTTCTGGAGGCCGATGCCGATGCCGCCCTGGCCGCGTCGCTCTTCCATTTCGGCGAGCTCGACATCGGTGAACTCAAGCGCGCCCTGCGCGCGCGCGGAATCCCGATTCGGCCTCTCGTAGAGTCGGGCAGATGACGATCGAAGAACTCGCGTGGGGTGCGGACGGGCTGATGCCGGTCGTGATTCAGGACGCGCGCAGCGGCGCGGTGCTGACCCTTGCCTACGCCAACCGCGAAGCGGTCGAGCGCAGCATCGCCGAGGGCACGACCTACCTGTTCAGCCGTTCTCGGAACCTGCTCTGGAAGAAGGGCGAAACCTCAGGGAACCTGCAGCGGCTGCTCGCGATCGAATACGATTGCGACGGCGACGCGCTCGTCTATCGCGTCGAACCGGCCGGCCCCGCCTGCCACACCGGCACGGAATCGTGCTTCACCGGCCGCGTGCTGTTCGGCGAACTTCCGGAGCGCGGCGCGTTCGCAAGCGCGGTCGCGCAGTTGAAAGCGACCATCAAGGAGCGCCGCGGCGCATCGCCCGAGAGCAGTTACACGGCCCGTCTGTTGGCCGGCGGCGTGGACCGCATCGCAAAGAAGGTCGGCGAAGAAGCGACTGAGGTCGTGATCGCCGCTAAGAACGGGTCCGCCGACGAGCTGCGGCGCGAAACTGCCGACCTCGTATACCATCTGCTGGTCTTGCTCGAAGAAGCCGGACTCGATCTCGACGCGGTCGGTGAGGAACTGACGCGGCGCGCGACGTGAGCGTGCCTCGGCCCGCGACGCTGCCGCAACTGCGTGGGGTTGGGCCGGAGATGGTTCGCAAGTTCGCCGCACTCGACATTCGTTCGCCTCGCGATTTGGCGACGGCGTACCCGCGCGATTACAAAGACTGGCGAACGCCCACGCCGATTGCCGAGATCGTCCGCGGCGCTTTAGCGCGCTACAACGATCGCAGCGAGGTCGAATCGAGCGAAGAAATCGCGGTCGCGACCATCGTCGCCGTGCGCGAACGGCGCGCGCGCATTGCTATCGTCGAGGCGGATCTGCAAGACGGAAGCGGCACGATTAAGGCGACCTGGTTCGGGCGGCGCGGGCTCGCCGGCAAGTTCGCCGCCGGCGGCCGCATCTTCGTGCACGGCCGCGCGCAGACAAGGCGAACTCGCGGAGCGCTCGGTGTCGAGCTGAACGTGCTCCATCACAAAATGCTCGCCGCCGACGAATCGTACGTAGGCAAGCTCGTGCCGATCTACTCGGCGACGAAAGAGCTTCCGTCGCGCATCATTTCGAGCGTGATCGAAAAGAACTTCGGCGCCCTCGAAGCGTTGATCCCCGACACCCTGCCGCCGGCCGTCCGCGCCAAGCACGGTTTCGGAACGATGCGCGAGGCGTGGCGCGATCTGCATCGGCCCGCAACGCCCGAGGCGGCGCTCGCGGCGCACGAGCGTGCGGTGTTCGAAGAATTTTTCGGCATCGCACTAGGCGCCGCGCTCAAACGCGCGGAGCGCGCGGCGAGCGGGGGTGCCCCGGAGATGCGCGTCCCGGCGGACCTGCTGGAAGCGTTCGAAGCGGCACTGCCGTTTCGGCTTACGGCCGCGCAGCGTCGCGTCATTGACGAGATTTGGCACGACATGACGCGCCCGGCGCCGATGAACCGGCTGTTGCAAGGGGACGTCGGCAGCGGCAAGACGCTCGTGGCGGCGGCGGCCGTCGTGCTGGCGGCCCGGAACGGCGTGCAGAGTGCGCTGATGGCGCCGACCGAAATCTTGGCGTCGCAGCACGCGCGCAAACTCGCGCCGCTGCTCTTACCGTTCGGCATTCGGGTGGACGCGCTGTTCGGCAGCATGGGCCTGCGCGAGCGCGAGCGCGCGCGCAATCGGATCGCCTCGGGCGAGTGTGAACTGGCCGTCGGCACGCATGCACTGATCGTCGAGGGAGTCGAGTTCGCGAATCTCGGCCTTGCAATCATCGACGAGCAGCACCGCTTCGGCGTCGCCCAGCGCGCCGCGCTGCGTTCGAAGAGCACCGCGCCCCATACGCTGCACATGACCGCAACCCCGATCCCGCGCACGCTCGCGCAGACGCGCTACGCCGATCTCGACATGTCCGTCCTCGACGAACTGCCCCCTGGGCGCACGCCGATCGAAACGTTCGTGTTGCGCGAGAGCCGCAAACCCGGCGCCTACGCGTTCGTTCGCAAGAACGTCGAGCGCGGCCGTCAGGCGTACGTCGTCGCGCCGGCTATTGACGAATCCGAAGCGGCGTTGACGAGCGCCATCGCGGAACTTGAAGTGCTGCAGCGCGACGTATTCCCGGACCTGCGGGTCGAGTTGCTGCACGGACGCATGGCGTCGCGCGAGAAGGACGCCGCAATGACGCGGTTTGTGCGCGGCGAGATCGACGTCTCGATGGCGACGACGGTCGTGGAGGTCGGCGTAGACGTGCCGAATGCGACGGTGATGGTCGTCCTGGACGCGCATCGCTACGGGCTTGCGCAGCTGCACCAACTGCGGGGGCGGGTCGGGCGCGGCGCCGAGCGCTCATATTGCATCTTGGTATCCCCCGACGATCGAGGCGTGGTCGAGCGTTTGGACATATTGGCGAAAACCACCGACGGCTTTGAGATTGCTGAAGAAGACTTGCGGCTCCGTCGCGAGGGCGAATTCGCCGGCACGGCGCAAGCGGGCGGCGGCGGGGGCATGCTCGGCAACATCGTCGGCGACTTCGCGCTCTACATGCGCGCCAAGGCGGACGCCGATGCGGTCGTCGCCGCCGACCCGCGGCTCCAACGCCCCGAACACGCGGCCTTGCGAGGTTTGCTCGATACGGAAACGTCCTCGCGGGCCGTCATGCTGAGCTCGTAGAAGCGGCCGCCATGCGACCGGCCCTCGGTTTCGATTTCGACCACACGCTGGGGCTCGACAACAAGCTCGAACTGACGATCGCGTTAGAGACGGTGGAACGGTTGTGCTCGCTGCGCAACGTCCGGTTCGAGCGCGCGGTCGCGACGCCCGTGATCGAAGGCGCCATCGCGAGTTTCCGCAACGGAGCCGTGCCGCTCGAGACGGCGCTCGAAGGGGTGTATCTGCGCCTCGCGGGCGCCGGACCGGAGAATGCCGACGAAGCGATGCGCTTTCGCGAGGTCGCCGTGAATCGCGCGGCCGAATTCGTGCGGCCGCTGCCCGGCCTCAAGGGCATGCTCGCCGCGCTTTCGACGCTCGGCATTCGTTACGCGATGCTCACCAACGGCTGGAGTCCGCTGCAAGAGACGAAGGCGCGTCTGGTGGGCTTCGATGCGCCGGTGCTCGTCAGCGAGCGAATTACGTTGCGCAAACCGCAACCCGAAGCTTTTGACATGTTGGCCGCGCATCTCGGCGTTCCGACGTCGGACCTGTGGTACGTCGGCGACGACCCCCTGGTGGATTGCGGGGGCGCCCTGGGCGCCGGCGCGAGCGCGGTCTGGTTCGATTGGGAGGGCAGGCGCTATCCCGCCGATCTCGCGCGGCCGACGTACGTCATTCACTCGCTCGACGAATTGACCGGGTTGCTTCAAGGGCACCTTAGCGAGGCGGCGAAGGGCGGGGCATGATGCTGCGGGCCGCCGTAACGGCGTGCGCGCTCGTACTCGCGAGCGCAGCCGCGGCATCCGCCGCACCGGCACGATCCATCGCGTTGCAGGCGCTGGCCGCGCGCTATTACGACGCGACGTTCGAAGCGAATCCGCTTTCGGCCGACGATGCCGGCGTGCACCGCTTCGGCGGTCGTTTGCCCGACTATTCGGCGGAGGCGCAATCGACGTACATGACGCGCCTGCGCGGTTTTCGCACCGAGTTGAACGCACTTGCGCCGGGCGGCGAAAGCGTGCACGATCAGGTGGACTATCTGTTGCTGCGTTCCGACCTCGAGGGCGATTGGTGGCAGCGAACTTACCTCAAAGATCTGCAGCACAACCCGGCCACATACGAAGGTGCCTGCTCGAACGGCATCTTCAACGTGCTCAAGAGACATTACGCCTCGAACAAGGTTCGCGCCGCCCACGCGATCGCACGTTTGCGCGCGTGCCGCGCCGTTTTGGAAACCGGCAAGAAGAACCTGACGGACCCCGTGCGCGAGTTCGGGAAGGTCGCTTCCGAGGATATCTCCGGGAGCGGCGCGCTATTCGGACCGAGTCTCGAAACGCTCGTGCCGGGGCTCTCGGTGGTTGATCGCGCGGCGTTGTATGCGGCGCGTGACGACGCGCGTTCGGCGCTCGCTGCGTACAAAGCGTGGATCGACGGACATCTCTCGGGCTGGAAGTCCGGTGGATTCGCCGTCGGCGCGGAGCAATACGATTTCTTTTTGCGGCGCGTGCTGCTGTTGCCGTACACGGGGCGCGAACTGCAGGCGATGGCGGCGTTCGAACTTGCGCGCGACCGTGCCCTCGAAGCGTGGGAGGCGAATCGCAGCGCGTTCGAACCGGCGGGGCGCGCGCAACCGGCCTTTCACACCAAGGTGCAGTTTCTCGCCTACTACGAAGATCAAACGCGCCGCTTGCGCGCGTTCTTAGCGGCGCGCAAGATCGTCACGGTGCCTGCATACATCGGCCACTTCAAGATCGTCGAGCTTCCCAAAGCGCTCGCGGCGAGTTATCCCGGCGGCTTTATGAACCCGCCCGGCGCCTTCGACGGCGATCCGGCCGGGTTCTATTTCGTGCCGGATTTCAATCCGAAGAACACGAGCTTTTTTGCCGCGCAGGCGCGTCAGTCGGTGCTCCCCGTACTCGGTCACGAAGGCCTGCCCGGGCATTTTCTGCAGTTCTCGATTGCGAACCATAACGCCGATCGGCTTCGGCGGGTGCATTCCGACGGCGTGTTCAGCGAAGGCTGGGCGTTTTACAGCGAGGAGATGCTGATGCGTGCCGGATTGTACGACGCCGACCCGGCCGCGCGCCGCGCGGTCATTCACTTGATGCGTCATCGCGCAACCCGCGTCGGCGTGGACGTAAGGCTTGCGACGGGCGCGATGACGATGCCGCAGGCGATCGCGTACTTTACCGCCGGCGCCGGTATCGACCGTGCTACTGCGGAGGGCGAAGGGACGCGTTTTGCCATGGGACCGGGCCAAGCGATCGACTACCTGACGGGCAAACTGCAAATCGAGCAGCTCCTGGGCGACTACCGCAAGCGGTACGGGAACGACGCCTCGCTGCTGGGCTTTCACGACACCTTGCTTTCGTTCGGGACGGTGCCGTTCTCGACGATTGCC
>JACRTZ010000293.1 GCA_014304965.1 Vulcanimicrobiota bacterium
TCACGGGCGGCACGGACGTCACCGTCAAGTACACGAAGCCCGCGACGCCGGCCGCGATCGCGCGCGCGCTTGAACCGCTCGGCGTCCGCGACGCGCGCGTGACGACGCTCGCGAAGACGGGCGACAACGTGCCGGGCGAACGGTACGTCGTCGAGACGCAGACCGACTTCGGCGACGACACCGTTAAAATCTGGAGCGCGCTCGGCACCGTTGCCCCCGTCGATCGCGCGGAGTCGCAAATCGAAGCCGTCGGTCCGTCGCTCGGCCGCGAATATCTGGTGAAGGCCGGCGAAGCGCTCGTCATCGCGATCGTCATCCAATTCCTCTTCATCGCGTTCCGATTCGGTTGGAATTACATCTTCGGCCAAGTCGTGGTCATCGCGCTCGTGCGCGACGCCCTGATGATGATCGGCATCTACGCCATAGCGCAGCGGCGCGCGGACGATGCGTTCCTCGCCGCCGTGCTGACCGTCATCGGCTATTCGGTGATGGACACGATCGTGATCCTGGACCGGATCCGCGAGAACGTCAAGGTGATGCCGAACGAGCCGTACGACAAGATCGTCAACACCTCGATCTTGCAGACGATGACGCGCTCGTTCAACACCCTTGCGACCGTCGTGATCACGCTCGTCGCGCTGCTGGCGTTCGGCGGCGGATCTTTACAGAATTTCGCTTTCGCGCTCTTGGTCGGTATCTGCTCGGGCGGCTACCATTCGATTTTCTACTCGGCACCGCTCGTGCACGTGATGCGGGAGCGGGAGCAGCGTCGCGCCGAGCGGAGGCGCGTTCGCGAACGGGCGGGCGCATCCGAACGCCCGCGTAGCGTTGCCGAAGCGCGCGCCCAAGCGCGCGCGGCGCAATCGCGGGATGAGATCTTGGCCGCGCGGCGCGAGCGGCGCGAACGCGAAAAGAGCGCGACGCGTAAATCCGGCGGCCCCACCCGCTATCGCAAGCGGCGCGATCAAAGCGCGGGCGGCCTGGCGCTGGACGAACCGTTATACGGCGAGAACCTCGAAGACGAGATCGATCCGCTCGACGCGCAGAACGCCGGTTTGCACGACGAGGCGGCGGAACTCGGCCACGAAGAAATTCGCCTCAATCTCGAAGACGAGGCCGAAGTCGTCGAGTCCGAACCGCGGCCGGCCAAGCACGAGTAAACCGCAGCAGCTTCCGACGCCAACGCCGTCGGAAGCTGCTTTCGAACGGCTCCTCGAGACGTTCGACTCCGGCGGTCCGCCGGCGGACGCCGAGACGCGAGCGTTCGTGGGCGCGCTATTCGCCCGCAAGGCGGAATTTCTCTCGCGGGAGCCGTTCGCCAACATCGGCGAAAGCGACGCGTTCAACACGAAGATCGTCGGCGTATCGTTTGGGCGCCGTCAGGATGCGGTAGCCGGTCTGCTGCCGGGAACATCCCTCGATTTGGTGCGTGAGCCTGAAAACGAAAAAGACCCGAACGCCATCGCGGTCCGCTTCGGTCAGTTGCAGCTGGGCTACATTCGCGCCGCGATCGCCAAGCAGCTGGTCCCGAACATCGACGCGGGGGACCGCTATAGCGCGGTCGCCGAGCACATCACGGGCGGCGGCGACAAACACGTCGGCGTCAACATTGCCGTTCGGCGCCATCGCCGCGCACCGCCGCGCGTTTTGGCCGTCGCGGGAATCGAAGGCAAAGGCACTGTCGCCGCCGACGAGCTGCGACGCGCGCTGATCGGCGACCGCCCGATCCGCGAGCAGCAGCAGGCGGTGCTCGAGCGCGTCGCGGCCGGACGGAACACGCTCGCAGTCTTTGGGACCGGCCGCGGCAAGTCGCTGTGTTTTCAGCTTCCCGCCGGCGAGCGCGCGCTTCGCCGGGGCGAGAAAACGCTCGTGTTCTATCCTCTTCGGGCGCTTGCAAACGATCAGTACGATGCGCTGAGCCGGCGCTTCGAGCCGTTCGGCATCCGCCTTTTCCGGGCGAACGGCTCGATCGGCGGAGAAGAACGCGCCGCGCTCGACGCCGCGCTGCAGGACGGGGCATGGGATATCGTGATGGCGACGCCGGAATTCGCTACGTACCATCGCGCTGCGTTCGCTCGGCCGCAGAACCTCCCGTCGCTCGTCGTGGTGGACGAAGCGCATCATCTCTTCGAATCGCGGCACCGTCAAGCGTACGCCGCCTTCGGCGAGTTGCTTGACGCACTTGGAAGGCCGCAAGTGCTCGCGCTGACCGCGACCGCGCGCGAAGATGCATTCAGGCACATCCGTAAGGCGCTCGCGATCGACGCTTGGGTGATCGATCCCACCGTCCGCGAGAATCTGCGGTTGGTGGAAGCGCGGGGCATCAAGGACAAAATCGCGTACATGGAACGCGAACTCGACGGCGACGGCAAAGCGATCATCTATTGCAATTCGCGTCCCGAAACGGTAAAAGTCGCGGAGCGATTACGGCGCACATTCGGGGACGTCGTCGCCTTTTACCACGCCGGCGTGCCCGCGGCCGAACGCGGGGCGATCGAAGAATTCTTCCGCGCAGGCGCGTTGCGCGTGATCGTGGCGACGACCGCTTTCGGAGAAGGCATCGACTTGCCCGACGTGCGCAACGTGGTCCTGTACCACCTCAACTTTGCATTCACGGAATTCAACCAGCAAGCGGGCCGCGCGGGGCGCGACGGCGACCCTGCGCGCATCCATCTCCTGTACGGGGAGGCGGACCGCCGCATCAACGACTTCATCATTTCGCGCGACGCGCCGTCGCTCGCCGTGCTGCGCGAACTTTATCGCGGCATGCGCAATCTCTCGCAGCTCGACGTGCTGCGCATGTCCTTTGCCGATATCGCCGCGACGCTGGATCACGACATGGTCGCCGACGGAACGGTGTCGTCGGCGGTAAAGATCTGGGAAGAGGCGGGTTTGGTCGATTCGGGCCGGGACGACGACGGGCGTTTCGTGCGATTCTTGGAGTTCGAAGGCAAAGTCGATCTCACCAAGACGACGCGGTTTGCCGAAGGCGAAGCCGAACGCGAAAGTTTCGAGCGGTTTTGCAAGCTCGCGCTCGAGGCCGACGTCGCGTCGCTCGAATCCGTCGTCAATCGTCCGATCTATCCCGACCGGATCGCGCTGCGGTCCTAGGCGACAGGGGTGCAGTTCGCGACGGAACGGCTGATCCTCAAAGCGGCGACGCCCGAACTCTCGTGTGCCGACCTCGAGGACCGGAAGCGCTTCGCGCAGCTGCTCGAAGCCGCGGTACCCGACGATTGGCCGCCGGAGATTTTCGACGACGCGGCTCGACATTTTTTCACGAAGCAACTCGAGCTGCAACCCGGCGACGCCGGCTGGTGGCACTGGTATCTCGTCGTCACCGATCCCGTGCCGACGCTCGTGGGCACGGGCGGCTTCGGCGGCGGGCCCGACGCGAACGGCACGATCGTTACCGGCTATTCGCTCTTGCCCGCGCACCAGGGGCGGGGCTACGGCACCGAAGCGGTTGCCGCGCTCGTCACCTGGGCGTTCCGCGAGCCTGCGGTGCGATGCATCGCGGCCGAGACCTATTCGCACTTGCTGCCCTCGATCCGTCTGCTCGAAAAACTCGCGTTTCGGCCCGCGGGCGCGGGGGAAACGCCCGGCACGTTGCGCTTCGAGCGCCTTCGCACGGAATGACGGAAAGAGTCCGAGCCGCATGCTCTCGTGTTCTGACGAGAATCGTGAAACGAGGAGAACGCCTGGGAGCAGGCAAGGACATCGCGTACGTCATTTTCGGAGGTAGGAGATGTCGCTTTCCAAGCGGTGCGCGGCCGAAGCCTTCGGGACATTTTGGCTGGTGTTCGGCGGGTGCGGCAGCGCCGTGCTCGCGGCCGGCTTTGCACTGCCGGGAGCGCCGCCGCTCGGCATCGGTTTTGCCGGCGTCGCCCTCGCCTTTGGTCTGACGCTCATGACCATGGTGTACGCCATCGGTCCGATTTCGGGCTGTCACATCAACCCGGCGGTAACGGTTGGCCTGTGGGCCGCGAAACGCTTTCCCGCAAAAGAAATTCTGCCGTACTGGATCGCACAAGTCGCCGGCGGTC
The DNA here is from genome assembly GCA_014304965.1 of Vulcanimicrobiota bacterium. Taxonomy (GTDB): domain Bacteria; phylum Vulcanimicrobiota; class Vulcanimicrobiia; order Vulcanimicrobiales; family Vulcanimicrobiaceae; genus Cryoxeromicrobium; species Cryoxeromicrobium davisii. The sequence continues at coordinate 4,047 of JACRTZ010000293.1, forward strand.
TGATCGCGGGCGGCGTCCTGTTTGCCGTCGCGAGCGGCGCCGCCGGCTTCGACGTGCATAAGGGTTTCGCGAGCAACGGTTACGGGCTACACTCGCCTGGCGGCTACGGCGTGATGGCGGCGATCGTTGCCGAGTTCGTCTTGACGTTCATGTTTTTGTTCATCATTCTCGCCTCAACCGAGAAGCGCGCGCCGGCGGGTTTTGCCGGAATCGCGATCGGTTTCGCGCTGACGCTCATCCATTTGATCAGCATTCCCGTGGACAACACGTCGGTGAACCCCGCGCGCAGCACGGGCGTCGCGCTGTTTGCGGGCGGCGATTTCATCGCGCAACTGTGGCTGTTTTGGATCGTGCCGCTGATCGGTGCGGCCGTCGCCGGCTTCGCGTACAGCGCGCTATTCGCCGAGCAGCCGGACGAACGGCTCGAGCGCGAGCGGCTCTCGCGAAACGCGTGAGCGAAACGGACTAGGCGAGCACGCCCGCAAGGGCCGCTCCGCCGACGCGGCGGTAGAAGGCGTTGTCGGTTTCGCTGATCGCCGGAGCCCACGCGTCTACTTGGCGCGGCGTGACCGGGAAGTGCACCGTCGGGCCGACGGCGTCGCTGTAGTCGCTGCCGCCGAACGGCGCGAAGCCGTCGCTTTCGTCGTGAGCGAGCACGAGCGCGCGGACGCCGGCGACTGCGTTTTGCGCGGCCGACCGTACGGCGGCGCCCAGCCGTCCGTCGTGCGCCAGCGTATCGTAGAGGGCGAGAGCCGGGCGGTCGGCGTGCCACGGCATGCCGGCCGAGTGCGGAAAGCGTACCATTCCGTCGATCGCCCGGGCATCTTCGCGGACGATCGCCCGTGCCGAACGGTCTTGCGCGGCCGAACCCAGGGCGGCGTTGAGCGCTGCGACGCCGGACTCCATATGGCCGATCTTTTCGGCGTCGAGGTCGAGCACGTCGAAGGCCGCCGCCGGCCCGAAGGGATGCGCCGCGCTTCCGTACTCCGTCGTCATGACGCGATCCACGACCGCTTTCGCCATCGCCGCGGGATCGTTCGGGTGCCGTTCTATGTCGGCGGCGACGCCGGACGGAACGCCGGGCGCGAGCATCGTCTCGGGCGAGGCGGCGAGATAGCGCACGCCGGCGTGTGAGAGCGCCGAAGCGAAGCCGAGCGTCGCCATCAAACACTGGTTCGCGACGACCCCGTCGACGCGGCGGCCGGCATCTTCGGTATGCGCCGCGGCGTGTAACGCGACGCCGTCGGCGATGGCGGCCGCCATGTCGTCTTCGCGCATGACGCCGCGATAAGCGTCGGCTTCGAGGCCGCCGCCGTCGCCGGCGCCGTGATCCACGAGATCGATCCACGTCTGGGTCGCGTGCGAGCGCTGCGCCTGGTCGAGCGTCAGCGCGACGAAACGCGCGAGGTTCGCGCGCGACGCCATGTCGTGCGGAGCCGATACGTCCATCCGGCCGGACATCGTCCCATCGCGCAATACATACGTAAAGGTGCGCAAAGCGCCGTCGGGCGGGCCGAAGCCCTCGCGTTTGGTCGTATCCTCGACTGTGAATTCGACACGGCGATCGGCCGCACTCGTTTCAAGCGCCTGGTTGAGGACGCGCGCTTGCACGTCGTCGAGATTGTTGTCGCCGTCCCGATAGATGCCGAACTCGAGCGTGCGCGTACGCCGCTCGACCGAACCCGCTGCCGTCATACATTACCTCCCGAAGACGCTGCGGCGTATATCCGCGCGGCTTGAGGAGATCGTCTAGACTACTGGGGGCAATCGAGCAGATCGGTCCAGCCGTCGGCGCGCGTGTGCTTGATG
>JACRTZ010000174.1 GCA_014304965.1 Vulcanimicrobiota bacterium
AACGAATCCATTTTGAAAGAACCTCGACATGGAATAGGCATCGGCGACTGTCGTTAGCTCGTTGATCGTCACGAAGGATGGGACGGACGTCCCGAGGATCGCCGCGAGTACGACTCCACCAACCGTGGTCGCCGTGGCATAGTACACGCCTCCGGAAAACGGCTGCACGTTCTTGAAGCTAAACGCTCCCGTCGCGTCGGACGTGGTTTGACCGACGCTGAGCGGAGACGATGCGCTCGCCCAGTACAGCGTGACAATCGCGCCAGCGAGCGGTTGCGTCGCCGACGTGCCTCCCGACTGGACTATTCCGTTAAGGGAGGCAAAAGGCGTGGCGGGAGTCGTTTTCGAGTGCGAGCCGCAGCCGGTAAGGGCGAAAGCAGCGCACATCAGGAGCGACACGAGTCTGAGCCCGTTTATCAAGATACGCCCTTCATCTTGGGCGATCGCGAAGCGACGCGATCAGGGCGAAAGGCACCACGTTTTAAACCGGATCGATACCTCAAATCCGGGCGCACTCTCAATTTTTTGATAGCTGTTCCGCAGGTCGTCTTGGACGAGAGTTGCCGCGCCGTTCGCGTCGAGGTTTACGTCCTGAGCGGGCGTGACGGTCCGGTAACTCCAACCGGCCGGGAGTTTCAAGCGGCTGCCGAGAGTTGGCAGTTGCGCCGCTCTCAGCGCGGGGTCGACCTCCTGGCAGTACGACTGCATCGCGAACGTGTGCCCTGCGGCGTCGCGCAGCTCGAACATCGGATGGCCGGCACGATAGACGTAACGTGTCGTACGGTTGATCGTCATGATCCGGTAGGGCTGACGGTGGAGAATCTGGCGAGTGAAATGTTGAGGGTAGCGAGCTTGCGCATCTGAAGCCCCCCGACATTCGTGGCGGGGCCAACGGCGGCGTCCGATCCGCGATCCATCGTTAAGTGACGCGGTCCGTTCAAGAAGGTTTTCTACGCGTGGAACGCTCGCGCGATTGCGCCGGCATCCATCTGTTTCCACGTCGCTTCGGGGCAGTCGTTGAGGCCGTACGTGCTAAAGACCTCGGAAGAGAACGAGGCTCGTGAGCGATGTACGATCAGTATCTCGCAATAGCGCGCGTCGCGCATCTCCGAGTGCGGCGCCGGAGACGCCGCTCGTAATGGCGTCGGTAAGATGGCCAGAGCTGCCGCAATCATGGCGCAAAGAATCCACATATAGTAAAAAGAGGTTCGTGAGGTCGCAAGCGACGCCTTCTTCGCTTGCGACACAGTGGAAATTCGTGAGCTTACCACAGGACGGATGGTGCCGTGGTTCGTGTGCCCGAGAAAAACGAGGATGTTGAAAAATTAGAAAGCACTCCGAGCGCGCGGAGTGCTTTCTCACTAACGTTCGGTTTGTGGCTAGTTCAACGCCGAGCCCGGGGCCTTTGCGGCGGCACTTCCGCGCCAGGCGCGCTGCGTTGCTTCAACCGTTGTGCGGGCCTGAGTCGGATCAACGCTCAAACCCATGCCTTCGAGTTCGTCCAGAACGATGGTTGGCATTGCTTCGGAAAGTTCGATGATGCAGTTCGCGTAGTCTTCGAGGTGCCGTAGCGCGAGGGCGGCGACGTCTTGTTCGCCCATCGCCGTGGCCGTGGCGTGTAGCATCGTGTAACTGATCGCGCAGAGCGAGAGGGCGGTGTAATCGTCGCGAATGCTTTTGGACACCTTCGTCTTGCGCATTTTGTCGATCGCTCCGGCGACGACGCCTTCGAATTGCGTAACGGCGCTCTTGAGCGGCGATGCCTCGTGGCCGCCGAGACGTTGCAGGCAGCTTTCCAAGCCTGAAACGTGCGTGGCGCACAACGCAACCAGCTTGGAAACGGTGCGTTGAGCTCGGGCCTGCTTCGCGAAGTCGCCATCGGCGAGTTGCGTCTCAAAAGGGATCTTGATGTGGCGTTCGAGCGCGAGCATGTCGCTCACGTACGTGCTGATGCTGTGCTCTTCGTTGGTCATACGTTTCTCCTAAGCGCGTGAGGCAAGGGTACAGGTGCCCACCCCGCCGGCAACTCTAACGAAACTGCCCCGACGCGCGACGCAAAGCGAGGGAAGAAATCGTCCCGTCGGCTTCTCATCAGCGTTCGCGCGCCGGCGAAGCGTAGGTGGTGGCAAACGCGGCCGGGCGCTCCTCCGGTCCAGAAACGCAAGGCTTCGGCTTGCTGTCGCCTAATCGGGCGGCTCATCGGTTCAAGTTCCTGACCCTATGAAGGGGTTTTTCGTGGCTTCTCGCAGCGACTCGCTCACCCCGACCACGTCGAACGACCGGCGGGTCGAGCTTACCGTTCGAGGGATCATCCTCGGCGCACTTATCACGGTCGTGTTCACGGCCGCGAACGTGTACGTCGGATTGAAAGTCGGATTGACGTTCGCGTCGTCCATCCCGGCGGCCGTGATTTCGATGGCGGTCCTGCGCGCGTTCCGCAGCTCTACGATTTGGGAGAACAATATCGTGCAAACCGTCGCCTCGGCGGCGGGCACGCTCTCTTCCATTATCTTCGTGCTGCCGGGACTCGTGATGGTCGGCTGGTGGACGGGTTTTCCATTTTGGTACTCGTTCTTGATTTGCGCCGTCGGCGGCATCCTCGGCGTGATGTACAGCGTCCCGCTGCGCCGCGCGATGGTGACCGGCAGCGATCTGCCGTATCCCGAAGGCGTCGCGGCGGCCGAGGTGCTGCGGGTCGGCGCGGGCGTCTCCGGTACCGAGGCCGAGCGCAGCGCGGCGATCGCCGAGAACAAGTTTGGGCTCAGCGTCGTCATTTGGGGCGCGGTCGTGAGCGCCGCTTACGGCGTGCTCGTCTTCGTGCGCGGCTTGCTTGACGATGTTGGAAAGTTCGCGCGCATCGGCGCGTCGGCGACCGGCATCGACATCGGCTTGCAGTTTGCGCTGATCGGCGTCGGCCATCTCGTCGGCGTTACGGTGGGCGTGGCGATGCTGGCGGGCATCGTGCTCGCGTGGGGTGTGCTCGTGCCGATCATGACCGCGCACCACGCGGCGCTTCCCGATGCGGCGGCCTTCGCGAACGGCGTTTGGCGCCGTGAGGTGCGGCTGGTCGGAGCGGGCGCGATCGCGGTCGCCGCGATTTGGTCGCTCGGACGTCTTGCGGGCCCGGTTGTCGGCGGCGTGATCTCGTCGCTCGCAGCGAACCGGGAGCGGCGCGAAGGCCGCGGCGGCGATCTGCCGATCACCGAGCGCGACATCCCGTTCAACATCGTCGTCCTCATCAGCGTTGCGTGTTTACTTCCGCTCGCCGCGCTGCTCGGTTCGTTTTTGAGCGGAACGGCGCTCGCAAGTCAAATGGTGCCGCTCGTCATCGGCGCGCTCGCCTATACGATGGTTGCAGGACTCATCGTCGCCGCCGTTTGCGGCTACATGGCCGGTTTGATCGGGTCGTCGAACTCGCCGGTTTCCGGACTCGCTATTCTCACGATTCTCGGGGCCGCACTGCTGCTCGTCGCCGTGGCTAACCCGAGCGACCCGAACGCGGCGAAGGCGCTGGTTGCCTACGCGCTCTTCGTCACCGCGGTGATCATCAACGTCGCGACGATTTCAAACGACAATCTGCAAGACTTGAAAACGGGCCAACTCGTCGGCGCGACGCCATGGCGTCAGCAGGTCGCGCTCATTTTCGGCGTGATCTTCGGCGCGCTCGTCATTCCGCCGGTCCTCAACTTGCTCAACCATTCCTTCGGCTTTGCCGGTTCGCCGATTCACGGCATCACGAATCAGCCGCTGAGTGCGCCGCAGGCGACGCTGATCTCGGCGCTCGCCAACGGCGTTATCGCCCACAACCTCAATTGGCAACTGATCGGCATCGGTGGGCTCGTCGGCCTCGTGATCGTCGGGATCGACGAAACGCTGCGGCGTACGGCGAAGCGGCAGTTTCCGCCGCTTGCGGTCGCGCTCGGCATCTACTTACCGATGAGCGTAACGCTCATGGTCGTGGTCGGCGCCTTCGCCGGCAAAGCGTACAACACGTGGGTTTCTCGCGGCAAGAATCCCGACGTTGCGATGCGCCTCGGCATCCTGCTCGCATCCGGACTCATCGTCGGCGAAGGCCTGCTCGGCGTCGCCAAGTCCGGCCTGATCGCCGCTACGAACAAGGAGTTCCCGTTCGCCATCGCCGGCGATTCGTTCGAACCGATCGCGACGGTTGCGAGCCTGATCGCGTTTCCCGCGATTGTCTTCCTTTTATATCGGTGGGCGGGGCGGCTTGCGCTGAGACTGTAAGCGAGCGCTCTTAGCGAGCACGCCGCCAATTAGGTTGCGGCTTTGTCGTCCGAGGCGTCCTCGATGGTCGCGATCTGATCTCCGCCGTGGATCACTTCGCGAACCTTTTCCCCGCCCTGGCGGATCGGGTCTGAGGTCACCGCGTAGTGCTTGTGTCCGTGTCCGTGCTCGTCGCTTGCGTGCAGCACGCCGGCGAGAAGGCGGCCGTCGGCGAGCGTGACGCGCGCGGGCTTTCCAACGAAGGGCGCAATTTCCGAATCAGTCATGGCGGCTCATAGACCAAACCTGCCGGGCGGCCCTGTCTGAGCGTTCCGGCCAGACAGCAGCCGAGCGCTCGGCATCAGCAGTTCTCGGCGATGGCCTCGGCATCGATTACGATGTCTATTCCTCGGCTGACGACGAGCCCGCCGTTCGCAAGCTGCGCGTTCCAACTCACGCCGAAGTCGAAGCGATCGATACGCGCGCGCGCGACGAATCCGGCGCGCGTTTTGGGGCCCTTATCCACGCCGTCTTCCCACCACGACGTTTCCGCCGAGCCGAGGTAGCGCACTGAGAGCGTGACCGTGCGCGTGACGTCGCGAATCGTCAACGATCCGTCAACCTCATAATCGTTCGGCCCGACGACCCGCGCGCCGCGCCCGCTGTAGCGAATGTTCGGGTACTGATCGCAGTGCAAAAAGTCCGCGCTTTTCAAGTGCTCGTCGCGCGCAGGTTCGCCCGTCGAGCACGTGCGCGCGTCAATGGTAACGTCGACGGCGAGATCAGCCGGGTGAGCAGGGTCGAACTCGAGTTTGCCATGCACGTTCTTAAACGCCCCCCGCACCCAGGTCACCATCATATGGCGCGCGCGGAATTCAGCGGCGGTATGTCCGGGTTCAAAAAACCACTTCATGATGCAGCCTCCAACAGCGGCGGTTTGCGAGGGGATGCATGTCGTCTCTACTACCGTGTAGAGGACGCCCGGGCGCCGATTCGAACGAGTCTTTCCCGAGGCCGCCGCACCTGGCGGCCCGACTGAGGAGACTCCGTTCATGCGCTCCACGCTCAACCGTAAAGACTTTGTCGCCCTGGGAGCGAGCGCACTGACGCTCGCCGCCGTCGTCCCCGCGCGAGGCGCTTCGCCCGCCGCGCTCGACATTACCGTCACGCACTATCCGGCGCAGGATTACGCGCTGCCGGTCGTCATCGCGCAGCAGCTCGGATATTTCGCGCATGAAAATATCGTCGTCAATTCGATCGTGGGATCGGAAGGCGGCGGTACGACCGTTCGCAATATCGCGCAAGGTGGATTGAAACTCGGTCAGGTTGCGACGCCGGCCGCCATCAAGGCCATCTTGGCCGGCGAAGACCTGCGCATCGTCGGCGGCGGCGTCCAGTCGGCCGGGACCATTTCGTGGTCGGTGAAAAAAGACTCGCCGATTAAGTCCATTCGCGATTTCGTCGGCAAGAAGGTCGGCTTTACGAACCCGGGCTCGGCGAGCGAAGCCTTGATCAAGATGTCGCTGACGGCGAACAAGATCGACATCGCGAGCGTGAATCTTCGTGCGGCCGGCGGTCTCTGTGAAAACCTTACCTTACTCAACAACGGCGGTCTCGATGCAGCTT
>JACRTZ010000269.1 GCA_014304965.1 Vulcanimicrobiota bacterium
CACGTACACGCCGTGCGACCGCTCCGCCACGACCGTTGCGTATGGAGGGGTTATCGCAGTCGCGATGGCCGATTCGTCGACGTGCTCGTTGTTATCCCACCAGACTACGTACGACGACTGCAGCGCGGCGCTCATCGAACCGCAGACGATAAGATACAGGAACGCGGCCGTCGCAAACGTCCGCGAGCGCACGCTTTCCGAGCGCAGCCACAGCGTCAGCGCAAATGCGACGGCCGTTTCGATGCCCACCCAAGTCGCGACTTCGTAGCGCGCGACCGTCTCGTAGTGCGCGTGTTTGATGAAATCGGCAATCATCAGCGGTACCGACGTGCACAAGAGCAGCGAGAGCGCGATCGTATCGGCCGGCCGGTAGTGGTGCCGCAGCAGCCGCAGGCCCGCGTACCCAAGCAGCACGAGAATCGGCACCAGCGCGAATCCGAGCCAAACGTGGGCGAGATCGGCATCGAAAAACACGGCGCCCAAATTGAACGCCCATTTCACCGCAAACGATCGTAACGAATACGGCGACGCGGCCCACGCCAGGCCGAGGGACGTGCGCGAGGCCAGGTGCGCGTTCACGTCGAGCCACGGCGAGTACGCCACGAACGCGGCCGCCGCCGTCGTCAGAAAGCCGAGAAAAACGCGCCCCGACATCGTCAGCGCGACGATCCCGAATCCGGCGAGGACAAAAGCGAACTGCGGATCCGCATAGAGGCCGAACGTCGCGGCCAATCCGAACGCGATCCAGCGGCGCAAGGTCGGGCGCTCGAGGACTCGCACGAAGAGCCAGCCCGCGAGCAAGATGCTGTCCGTGAACAGCACGAACTCGCGAACCTGCTGCGAGTAGCGAATGTGAAACGGCGAAACGGCGACGAGCGCGGCCAGAATGTATCCGCCGAGACTCGTGCGCATGAGCGCCGAGCCGAACCCGAACGCGAGACCGATGCCGGCAAGCCCGATCACGGCCGAAAACGCGCGCAGCGACACGACGCCGTCGCCGAACAGTCCGGCCCAGATTCGCGCCGCCCCGTAATAGAGCGGGCTTCGTTGCGGTTCTTCTTTCGCGATGGATGCGATCGTCGCAGCCGGTCCGCGACCGGGAGTCAGCCGTTGCATCGCAGCCATCTGGGAAGCCGGGTGAACGCGCCCGTCGAAGAGCGTTTGATATTCGGCCACGGTGTGGCCGCCGATCCGCAACGCGGCGATCGCCTCGTCCTGCCAAAAGAGTTTCGTATCGAGATGGCTCAGGCGTGCAAGCATGCCGAACGCGATGGCGACGAGCGAGCAGATGACGACGACGCGCCGCAGGTTCATCCGAAGATCGACAACTGAGAGGTAGGGTACTCGACGAGCGAGGCGACGCGAACGCCGAGCAGTCTGACGGCGCGGCCTTCGAGATCGGCGCGATCGAGACACAGCAGCGCCGCAGCTACAATCGTTTCGAGGTCGGCCGTCGGTTCGGCGACGGTGGTTTGCCGGCCGACGGTCGTGAAATCTTCGCGCTTGATTTTAATGCCGATCATCGTACCGCGCAATTGCTGGGCGGCCAGGCGCTGCGCGACGTCGGCGGACAGCTCGTGCAGCGTGCGACGAAGATCGCCTGGGTCCGCCACGTCGTATTCGAAGGTCGTTTCGCTCGAGACCGAACGCGTCTCCCGGTCCGACTCGACCTTGCGATCGTCGTGCCCGCGCGCGAGTTCGCGCAATTCGCGGCCCCAGCGCCCGAACAGTCGCAAGATCCGCTCGTCGGAGAGTTCGGCAAGCTGACCGATCGTTTCGATGCGCTCGGCCGCGAGGCGCTGTTGCGTCTTCGGCCCGACGCCCCACAACCGGCCGACCGGCAGCGGCGCAAGATACGCGGCTTCGGTGCCGGGCGGGACCCACTTCAGCCCGTCGGGCTTGCCGTCGTCGCAGGCAATCTTTGCGACCATCTTTTGCATAGCGACCCCGGCGCTCGCGGTCAGGCCGATTTCGGTGCGAATGCGCTCGCGCATCCGGCGCGCATATTCTACCGCTTCTTTAAATTCCTCGGCATCGAACTCGACGAAGGCCTCATCCAGGGAGAGTCCTTCCACGGCGATCGAACCGCTTTCGAAAATCGCAAAACATGCGCGCGACAGTTCGCGATACCGGGTGAAGGTCGGCGGCACGACCACCAACTCGGAACACGCTTGGCGTGCCTTATAGAGCGGCATCGCGGAGCGGACGCCGAAGGGGCGCGCCTCGTAACTCGCCGTCAACACGACCGACCGGCGGTGGTCGCCCGAGACTGCGATCGGCCGTCCGCGCAACGACGGATCGTCGAGTTGCGCGACCGCCGCGTAGAACGCATCGAGATCGAAGTGCGCGATCATCGACTCATCGCAGAACTGCGCGATCGGGCATCAGGCGAGCGCGCCTTCGAAGATGATCTTGATCGTCGCCATGTTTCGCGCATCGTCGGCTTCGTCGCCGGGCGTTTCGAGAATCGCCATTTTGCCGCGCAACTCCGGGTGAGCCGCGAGCGCGCGAAAACCGGCGAACCCAATCTTTCCCTCGCCGATGTGGAAGTGCCGGTCCCGGTGACCGCCGAGGGCGATCTCGGTGTCGTTAAAATGAAACATCACGAGGCGGTCGAGGCCGAATTCGCGGTCGGCCTCGGCAATAAAGCGATCCACGCCGTCTTTTGTGTCGAGCGCGTAACCTGCGGCCCAACTGTGCGCGGTGTCGAGGCACACCGCGAGTTGCGGATGACCGATCGCACGCACGAACGCGCCGAGCTCTTCGAGTGTGCCGCCGCAAAGCTGACCCGCGCCCGCCGAATTTTCCATGACGAGGTACACGCCTTCGGGGATCGTCGCGAGACAATCTTCCAGGGCAGTGACGACCTGCACGAAGCCTGCGCCGCGATCGCGGGTTCCGTACGACCCGAGATGCGTGTTCACGTACGCGATCCCGCCGAGCGGCGCGACCGCGAGGTCGTTCTTGAGCAGCCGCAACGAACCCGTGACGATCTTCGGATCTTCGCTTGCGAGGTTGATCAAGTACGAGGTATGGATCGCGGCGGGATCGATGCCGGCCGCGAGCCGTTTCTCTTTGAAGCGCGCGTACGCCGGCCCGTCGGCCGCGGCCACGCGATACGTCTTCGGACTGTTCGAGAAGATCTGAATCGCGCTGCAGCCCAGGCGCTGCGCATACTCGACCGACGCATCGAGGCCTTTCGCGACGCCGACGTGCAGGCCGAGTTTCATGTCCTTATCGGCGGAATTTCAAGTCGCGGGCGCGCATGCCGCGCGGCATGAAACGCATCGTGCGGCCGCCGCCCATCGCGCGCGACGGATTCTTTTCAAACGTCGTCTCGACGATCAGTACGGCGTCCGACGGACGTTCGCGCCGGCCGACGCGGCCGATGAGCTGTTCGACTTCGCTTTCTCCGAACGCATCCGAGTCCGTCAAGACGATCAAGTCGGCTGCCGGAATATCAAGGCCGCTGCCGACGAGGTTGGTCGCCGCCAAGATCGAGGGCGCGGTTTCTGTGAAGGCTGCCATCTCGGCAACGCGCGTCGTCGAACCGTACACGCGAACGCCCTTGCGGCGGTGGCGCTTGCGATGTTCTTCGCTGTCGGCCATGTCGCCGCGCAGCTGCTGCACGTCGATGCCGTAGGTTTGCTCGAGGCGCGCCGCCAGTTTCGGGACGTCGCCGCGCGTGCGCGCGATGACGAAGATGCGCGACTTGCGTTCGAGGTGTTCGCGAATCAGGGCGTCGGCACGGCTGAGCTGCTCGGTTGCAGGCTCGCCCCAGACGCCCGGGATCTTGTGCACCTTCGTCGGCAGCACGTCGAACGGCATCGCGCGCATCGAAACGGTATTTTTGAACGCGCCCACGCGCTCGAGGAAGTTGCGCAGTTCGTTCGGCGTGGCCGAGGCGAACAGCAGCGGGCAATCCATGGCTTCGAGCACGCGCAGATGTTCGCGTTCGTCGAACGCGTTGACGTCGTCGACGATCGTGAGCGCGCTGCGATCGAGCACGTCCCAGAGCGAGTCGGTCGAGATGAGCATCGCGCTGCCGATGAGGAAGCGGGCTTTGCCCGAACGCAGATCGTCCATCATCTCGCGCCGTTCGCCCGGCGAAATTCCGCCGTGCAGCTCGGCGACGCCGAGCCCGGTCTCTTCGAGCCGGTCGCGAAAGTACGTCGAGTCCTGACGCACGAGATCGCGCGTCGGGGCCACCAAGCAGACGTAGCCGCCGGTGCGTAGTGCCTCAGTGATTGCGACGCGGACCATGACTTCGGTTTTTCCGGAGCCGGTGGGCGCCTTGAGTAAAAATTCGAATTCACCGCCCGCCAGGCCATCGCATATCGCCACGATTGCGGCGGTCTGGTCGTCGGTTAAGGAGAATTGTTCGCCCGGCTGAACCAGGTCGCGCGCTTCGGCGACCCGTTGGGCGTTGGCTTCGACGCGTTCCCACACTTCGCGTGAGCGGGCGTCTAACTGTGGCTGTTGGATACTAAGACCTCTTCTTCGACAGTATTCGGTAGGGGTAATTCCATCGGGATCTCGAGCGCGTCGAGATCGACCGGTGGTAATTCTTTGAGCGAGCGCAGGCCGAACGACTCGAGAAACTCAGGCGTCGTCTTATATTCTATCGGCCGGCCGATCACGTCCCGGCGGCCGGCTTCGAAAATGAAGCGCCGGTCGATCAGCGTCGAAACGACGCTATCCACGTTGACGCCGCGGATCGCCTCGATCTCGCCTTTTGTCGTGGGTTGCAGGTAGGCGACGATCGCAAGCGTCTCCATTGCAGGCCCCGACAGGTTCGTTTTCGCTGGCAGCAGGTAGGCTTCAACCGCCGTGCGCGCGGACGAAGCGCTGGCAAAGCGGTAGCCGCCGGCGATCTCGCGCACGACGAGGCCGCGGTCGGCATATTCTTCCGTCAGGTGCTGCAGCGTCTCGGCGATCTCGACGTGCGTCGCGCCCGTCAATTTGACGATTGCGTCGATGGACAGCGATTCGGACGCCACGAACAGCAGCGCCTCGACGTTGCGGCGGAGTTCTCCGGTGCCGACGAGTTCAGTTTGCATTGACGGCGATCGTGTCGAACGGGAACAGGCGCAAGTCGTCGTGCGCATTCTTCTGCTCGTACGCCACGCGGTGCTGGCGAATCAGTTCGAGGACGGCGAGGAAGGTCGCGATGATGCCCACGCGGTCCATTTCGCGGCACAGCTCGAGAAACCCGACGCGACCCTTCGAGCGGACTTCGGCGAAAACGAATTCCATTTGCCGTGCGATCGAAAACCGCTCGCGGGCGATCGTGCGTTTTTCGGGCTTCGCGCTGCGAATGGCGGCAAGCAAAGCTGCCGCGAGCTTCGGCGGCGCGATGCGGTAGCGCTGCACGATCTGCGAGGTCGGATCGCCGGCGTCGCGGTAGAAGTACGACGCGGCTTCGTCTTGCTGCGCGCGTAATTCTTCGGCAACGCCTTTGTATTTCGAATAGGTGATGAGCCGGCGCCGCAGCCGTTCTTCGACCTCTTCGGCGCTCTCTTCGCCCTCGCTCAAGAATTCGGCGGGGATCGCCGGCAAGAGCGCGCGCGATTTCAGGAAGACCAGCGTGGCCGCGATCACGAGATATTCGCCCGCGAGTTCGACGTCGAGCGCCGACATCACCGCGATGTAATCGAAGTACTGCTGCGCGACCGCTGCCAGCGGGACGGTCGCGATGTCGAGTTCGCGTTCGCGAACGAGATGGAGCAGAAGATCCAGCGGCCCGTCGAACACGTCGAGCGAGACGCGGAGTGCGCGTCCCTCGGTCTCGGACGCTTGGGCAACCTCGATC
>JACRTZ010000252.1 GCA_014304965.1 Vulcanimicrobiota bacterium
TCGTCACCGCGAGCGGCGAGGTCGTGCGCACGTCGATCGACGATGCCGGATACGATCTCACCGGCGCGCTCGTCGGCAGCGAAGGAACGCTCGGCATCGTGACGGCGATCGACTTGCGGTTGCTGCGCGTGCCGCGCACGGTGCGCGTGTGCGTAGCGGCGTTCGGCGACATCGAAGCCGCGTCCGAAGCCGTGTCGGCCATCGTGGGCGCGGGGATCGTGCCGACCGCGCTCGAGATCATGGACCGAACGATCGTGCGAGCGGTCGAAGCGCATTACCACGCCGGCTATCCGCTCGATGCGGGGGCGGTCTTGCTCGTCGAAGTCGCGGGCGAACCCGAAGATATGAATGCCGCCGAGCGCGCACTCGCCGCGATCGCGCAAGAACACGGCGCGCTTTCGTGGCGCGCCGCTGCCGATGCCGCCGAGCGCGATGCGCTGTGGGCCTCGCGTAAAGGCGCCGCGGGCGCGCTCGGGCGCATCGCGCCGAACTATTACATCCAAGACGCGACGGTCCCGCGCACCCGCCTTCCCGAAGCGGTGCGCCGCGTCGAAGCGATCGTGCGCGATCACGGACTGCTCGTGGGCAACGTCTTCCACGCCGGCGACGGAAATCTGCATCCCTTGCTCATCTTCGACCGCCGCGAACGCAAGCAAGTCGAAGCCGTCGTCTCGGCCGGCAACGACATTCTGACGGCGTGCATCGAACTCGGCGGAACGATTTCGGGCGAGCACGGAATCGGCTACGAAAAGCGCGAGACGTTGCCGTACGTTTTTTCGACGGAGGATCTCGCAGCGATGGGACGCGTGCGCGACGTTTTCGATCCGAAAAAGAAGTTCAACCCCGACAAGATCTTCCCGACGGGAGCAAAATGCGGCGAGGTTCGAGCGCAACCGCAGGCAGCGGTCGGCGCCGGCGCCTGGCTTTAGCCGCGCCGGATCCCGTTGCGCTCGCGTTCGGCGAGCGCACGCCGTCCGAAGTGCTCGTTCCGAAGGACGTTGCGCAGCTCGGCGCGTTGCTGCGCGAGCGAAACCTCGCCGGAAAGGCCGTGACCTTCTTTGGCGGCGGCACCTTGCAATCGCTCGGGTTCGCGCCCGAGCGCTACGATGTCGCGATGGATTTGCGCGCGCTCAATGCGATCGTCGAACACGAGCCGCACGATCTTACGATCGCGGTGGAAGCCGGAATGGACCTCGCGACGTTCGCCGCGACGCTCGCCGGCGCGCGCCAATTCGTTCCGCTCGACGCACCCTTTCCGCAGCGCTCGACGGTCGGCGGCGTGCTGGCGTCCGGCTGGAGCGGACCGCGCCGCGCAACGTACGGACGGCCCCGTGACCTCGTTATCGGCACCGGCGTCGTGCTGGCCGACGGCACGGCGGTCAAAGCGGGCGGTATGGTCGTCAAAAATTCCACAGGCTACGATCTGAGCAAGTTGTATTGCGGCTCGCTCGGAACGCTCGGCGCCATCGTGCGCGCGAATTTCAAGACGTTACCGATCCCGCAGATGCGCCGCATTGCAATCGCCGCGCTTCCCGAGAACACGCGCGCGCGCGCGATGGAGCACGTTGCGATGCTCGAAATCGAGCCGTCCGCAGCGCTCGCCATCGTCGGATTCGGCGCCGAGATCGACGGACGTCCGGGCGTTGACGGACGCCTGCTCCTCCTGTTCGAAGGTTCGCGTGCGTCCGTCGAGCGCGCAACGATGGAGATGCGGTCTGCACTCGGATCGGCGGGAGTTCCGGAAACGACCTTGATCGATGTGGACGCCGAGGCGGTCTTTCAGCGCGCCGTCAACGCCTACGTGACGTCGCTCGAAGGCCGCTCGGCGAATTATCGCTCGGCGGGTCTCCCCGACGACGTTGACCGCCGGTTCGAAACGATGGGGCGACTGGCGCAGACCCACGGTCTCGAACTCGAAGCGCTGCTCGATCTGCGCACGGGCGACGCGATTGTGCGCCTTTCGGCCGCGACGGGCGAAGCGTTCTCGCAGCGTTTGCCGGCCTTCGACGACGCGTTACACGCGGCCGTTCCGCGCATGATCGTTCTGGTAGCGCCTGAAACCCTGCGGGAGCGGTTGGCGATGTGGGGAGCGGACCCACCCTCACTCGCTGCGATGCGCGGCCTCAAGGAGCGGTTCGATCCGAACCGGACGCTCGCTCCGGGCCGCTTCGCCGGAAGGCTGTGAGCGCGGCACGCGGCCGCTGACCAATACGTAGGACAGCGCCGCCAAGAGCGGCGTCGCGCTCACCGCTTCGAGCGCCGTTGCGGCGCTCGCGCGCGCAACAACGATCCCGAGGACGGCGACGAGCCCCGAACCCAAACCGAACGCGACGCCGTTCATCAGGCCAAGCGCCATTCCGAGATTCTTCGGTAACATCGCCTGCACGATCGTGACGGCCGGAGCGTTTTGAACGGAGAGCAACGCGTTGCCTAGGAGCAGCAACCCAATCGCCATGGGTCCTCCGAGGATGAAAAACCCAAACAAGAACGGTACGGCTGCGCACAGAGCGACGACCGAAATGCGCTCGGCGCCGAAACTATCCGAGTGCGCGCCGCCCGCCATCAGCCCGAAGATGGACACGAGTAAGAACGATGTCACGATGAGGCCCGACGTACCGAGCGATACGCCCCGATCGTGCAAGAGATTCGGCAAGTACGTCATGAACGCAGCCGAGGTAAAATGACGCAACGCCGTGCTGCCGACGAGCAATGAGACGCCGAAGCGATCCGGCGGCCCTGAAGGCACGGCCTTCGCGTGCGCCGCGCCATGCAGCGTAACGGCCGACCGATCCACTTGCCGCATCATTGCAAACACGGATGCGATTGCGATCGTTCCGGGAATCAATAGCCAGAGCGAGCCGCCGAGGCCGAAGCGAGCGTAGAGCAAGGCGATGACGACCGGGCCGAATGCAAAACCGATTTGACCGCCGACTTGAAAAATGGAGATGCCGCCCGCCCGGCGCGAACCGCTGAGCATAGCCGAATATTTTCCGGCTTCGGGATGAAGAACGGCCGAACCGAGACCGCCGAGCACGATGCAGAACGCGAGCAGCCAGAGCGACGACACGGCCGCCGCAATCGACAGCGACGTCATCGTTACGAGCAACGCGCTCGGCAAAAACCACCAGCGTCCGTGCCGGTCGGAATATGCGCCGAAGAACGGCTGGACGATCGAACTCGTCAGATACCAAAGAAAGACGAGCGCGCCCTGATAGACGGGCGAGAGACCGCTACGCGAAACCACGAGGAAGATCGCGAACGGCACCGTTCCGGCGAAAAAGTCGCTGATCCCGTGAGCGAAGGCGATGACGGAGAGGCCGCGGAGGTTCCAGTCGGAGCGCATGGTGACACCTTCGACGCGAGCCGCCGGACGCTTGCGAACGTCAAGGGCCGGCGCCGCGTTGCTCGAAGGGCTCGACATCGCCGGACGCGTGCCGGCAATCCGTTTTCTTACCGTTATAGGAGTTTTTTCGATGCGTCGAATCCTCGCGTTCGCTTTGTGCGGCGCCTTCCTCGTTTGCAGCTTCTTCCCGAGCGCCGCGAGCGCCAAGAAGCATCCGGCGCCGGGGGCAAGCGCCGCTGCCGGCACGATGCCGAGCTGTAACGCCGGCGATCCGGTCGTCTGGGTCAACACGAACAGCAAGATCTTTCACGCTCAGGGCGACGAATTTTACGGCAAGACCAAGAAGGGTCAGTACATGTGCCAATCGGCCGCGCTCGCAGGCGGCAACCGGGCCGCGAAAAGTTCGCAAATCGGCAAGAAGAGATCGGCCGGTGCGAACTCTTCGGTCCCCGGCGCGATGACTTCGGGCGCCCCCGGCGCGATGCCGTCGTCGACCCCCGACGCCATGGCCACGGGTCGCAAGCACAAGAGAAAGCACGGCGGCGCGATGGCCTCCCCACCTCCCGCCGCGCCCGGCGCGATGCCGTCGTCAACCCCCGACGCCACGGCCACGGGCCGCAAGCACAGGAGAAAGCACCGCGGCGCCACGGCTTCCCCCGCTCCCGCCGCAACGGCGACCGGCATCAAATAGCCGGCCGGCAGTAAGGCGAGCCGCAGCGCGCGGCGAAGGGATGCGGCGATGAACCTCTATGCGAGACGCCGCGCCGACTTCGTCCGCGCGCTCGGCGATGCCGTCGCCGTGATCCCGGCCGCGCGGCACGCCGTGCGCAGCAACGACTCCGAATACGAATACCGGCAGAATTCAGATTTCTACTATCTGACGGGCCTCAAAGAGCCCGACGCCGTGCTGGTGATTGCCCCGCATCGCGAAAAAGAACGCACGGTTCTCTTTTTGCGTCCGCGCGACCGGACCGCGGAAATCTGGAACGGTAAGCGCGTCGGCGTCGAGGGCGCCGTTGGCGACTTCGGGATGGAAACCGCCTATCCGATCGAGGAACTCGAAACGCGATTGCCCGATCTTCTGCTGGGCTCGACCACGCTGCACTACGGCCTTGGAAACGACGAGCGTCTCGACCGCCTCGTCCTCGACGCGGTCAAAGCCGCGCGCCACACGGTGCGCCGCGGTGGGAAAGCCCCGCTCTCCTTCATCGAACCAGGCTCGCTCCTGCATGAAATGCGGCTCGTGAAGACCCCGGATGAAATCGCGATTATGCGCCGCGCCGCCGAAGCTTCGCGCGCCGGACATGAAGCCGGCATGCGCGCGACCCGGCCCGGCATGTGGGAGTACGAACTCGAAGCGATCATGGAATATCGCTACCGCATGGCGGGCGCCCAAGACATCGCCTACTCCTCGATCGTCGCCGGCGGCGCCAACGCGACCGTGCTGCATTACAACACGAACCGCGAGCAATTGCAGGACGGCGATTTGGTGCTCGTGGATAGCGGCGCCGAAGTAGACGTCTACGCGAGCGACGTGACGCGCACGTGGCCGGTCAACGGCCGCTTCAGCTCCGAACAGCGCGCGATCTACGACATCGTCTTGCGCGCGCAAAAAGCGGGCATCGAGCACGTCCGCGCGGGGCGCGCGTTCAATGCCTACCACGACGCTGCTGTGCGGACGATTACCGAGGGTCTTGTGGACGTCGGTTTGCTCAAGGGCTCGATCGACGAACTGATCGAGACGAACAAGTTTTTCGAATTCTACCCGCACCGCACCGGGCATTGGATCGGGCTCGACGTCCATGATGTCGGGCGCTACAAGGATGCCGACGATGCGTACCGCGCGCTCGCGCCGGGCATGGTCATGACGGTCGAGCCGGGGATCTACGTGCAGCAGGACCTCGACGTGCCCGAGCGCTGGAAAGGCATCGGCGTGCGCATCGAGGACGACGTACTCTGCACGTCCGGCGACCCCGACGTCTTGACCGCAGCGATCCCAAAGGAAATCGACGAGGTCGAAGCGCTCGTCGGCAAGGACGCGCTCGCCGCAGTCTAACCGCGCCTCTCGCGCGTTTTACACCATATGAAGGTTACGATTATCGGCGCGAGCGGCTTCGTCGGCAGCCGCCTTGCGGTGGCTCTGCGAGCGCAAGGCGCGACGGTTGTTCCCGCCTCCCTGCGCGACATCGAGGCGGCGGCCCGCGCCTGCGACGGTGCGGATGCCGTTGTGAACCTCGCCGGCGAAAACGTGGCGCAGCGCTGGAGCAAAACGGCCAAGGAACGCATTCGCGCGAGCAGAGTAGATGCGCCGCGCGCATTGATCGAACGCTTTAGTTCGTTGCGAACGCTCCCGAAGGCGTACGTCAGCGCGTCGGCGATCGGCTATTACGGGACGAGCGAAACGGCGACGTTCACCGAGGCGAGCCCCGCCGGCGACGACTTCCTCGCGCAAGTCTGCGTCGAGT
>JACRTZ010000247.1:0-5052 GCA_014304965.1 Vulcanimicrobiota bacterium
GTATCTGTGCGCGCGCGCACTCGGCCCAGAGCGGGT
Organism: Vulcanimicrobiota bacterium; assembly: GCA_014304965.1. Taxonomy (GTDB): domain Bacteria; phylum Vulcanimicrobiota; class Vulcanimicrobiia; order Vulcanimicrobiales; family Vulcanimicrobiaceae; genus Cryoxeromicrobium; species Cryoxeromicrobium davisii. The sequence continues at coordinate 37 of JACRTZ010000247.1, forward strand.
GCACGCGATCAAGATGCCCTACCGCACCTCGAGTCCCGCGAGCGAGAGCGACGCCGACCGCGTCATCGCCGCACTCGGCTGCCACGGACGGACGATCGACATCAGCGGCGCCGTTGACGGCTATTTGCAGCACGAACCGGACGCCGACGGGCGCAGGCGCGGGAACGTGATGGCGCGCGTTCGCATGACGGTGCTCTTCGACCAGTCCGCCAAACTGAACGCACTTCCGATCGGCACCGGAAACAAGACCGAACGTATGCTGGGTTATTTCACCTGGCACGCCGACGATTCGCCGCCCCTCAATCCGCTCGGCGACCTCTTCAAGACGCAGGTGTGGGCGCTGGCGCGTCACCTCGGCGTTCCGAACGAGATCGTGGACAAAGCGCCGAGCGCGGATCTCGAGGCGAACCAAACCGACGAGAGCGATCTGGGCATCACCTACCGCAAAGCCGACGGCATCCTCGCACTGATGCTGTCCGGTTACGACGACGCGCGCATCGCGGCGCGCGGCTACTCGTCCCACGAGGTGCGCATCGTGCGCACGCGCGTGGATCGCACGCACTGGAAGCGCCATCTTCCGACGACCGCCCTGCTGTCCAGCACCGCGATCAATGATTTCTATTTGCGCCCGGTCGATTTCTAGGAAGGATCGGAGCGTGGAAATTGCCGACGTCACCGAGTATCCGTTCGCCTTCTTTCCGGTCGGACTGAACCTCGACGGCCGGCGTTGCGTTGTCGTAGGCAGCGACCGCGAAGCGACGGAGAAAGAAGCGGCCTTGCGCGAGGCGCGTGCGGACGTCGTTCGCATTCCGGATTCAGGCTCGGTCGGCGAAGACGACGTGAAGGATGCATTCTTCGTGATCTTCACGCCGCAAGATGCGGCCGGCGCCGCGCGCTTGCGCGCGCTCGCGGATCGGCATCGTTTCTTGCTCTGCGCGATCGATCAGCCGCAATTCGGGTTTATCGCGATGCAGGCGATCGCGAAAGCGGGCCCCGTCCGCGTGGCCGTTTCGACCGGCGGGATCGCGCCCGCCGTCGGGAAAGCGCTGCGCGCCGGTCTGCAACGCGTGATGGACGGCAAGTTCATACGCTTCATCGACTGTTTAAACGCGCAGCGTCAGCGCAACCGCCGCGCCGGGAAGACCGCGGCGGATCGGCGCGCGGCCATGCTCGGGATGACCGACGGGTTCGCGGTGGACGTGAGCGTTCGCTATCCCGGGTGGTTCGAAGACGAAATCCGCCGGAGCGCTCCCGAAGCGGCGAAACGATGAGCCTGTCGGTCGAGATCGTCACGATCGGGACCGAAATCTTGCTCGGTCATCTGGTGGACACGAACTCGGTGCACATTTCCCGCGTGCTTGCCGACCACGGCGTGGACGTCTATCAGAAGCATTCGGTCGGCGACAACGCAGCTCGGCTCGAGGCGCTTTTGCGCGGCGCACTCGAGCGCGCCGGCGGCGTGATTGCGACCGGCGGTCTCGGTCCGACCGTGGACGATCTCACCAAGCCCGCGGTTGCCGCGGCGGTCGGCGCGACGCTTGAATTTCACGAGCCGTCGCTGCGGGCGATCGAGGCGCGCTTCGCGTCGCTCGGGCGCACCGATGCGATCGGCGAGAACAATCGTCGCCAAGCGCTGTTGCCGGCAGGAGCCTTCGTCCTCGAGAATCCGCACGGCACGGCGCCCGGCTTCGTCGCGCTGCGGCCCAACGGCAAATTCGTCGCGTGCATGCCCGGCGTGCCGCGCGAGATGAAGCCGATGCTGGCCGAGCGCCTCGTTCCGTGGCTGGTCGAACGGTACGGATTGAACGAAGCGATCTTCACGCGCACGCTGCATACGGTCGGCATCGCGGAGTCCGATGTGGACCGGCGGATCGAAGATGTATTCAGTACGCTTGAAAATCCCAAGATCGCCGTGCTCGCGCACGAATACCGCGTGGACGTGAAGATCATGGCGAAGGCGGCGAGTCGCGCGGCCGCCGATGCGGCGATCGAGCCCGTCGAGCGCGAGTTGCGGGAGCGGATCGGTCCGGGGATATTCGGAGCGGATGAGCAAACGCTAGAAGGCGTGATCGTCGCGGCGCTTGCCGGCAACGAGCAGACGCTTGCGACCGCGGAGTCCATCACCGGCGGCGCGATCGCCGACGCGATCGTTCGCGTGCCAGGTGCTTCCCGGGTTTTTCGCGGCGGCATCGTCGCATACGATAACGGACTAAAAGAATCGCTGCTCGATGTGAATTCGAACCTGGTACAGCAGCACGGCGCCGTTAGCGAAGAGGTCGCGTCCGCCATGGCGCGCGGCGCACGGCGCAGGCTCGGCAGCTCGTTTGCGATTGCCTCGACGGGCATTGCGGGCCCGGGCGGCGCCACCGAACAGAAACCCGTCGGGCTCGTTTACCTTGCCGTGGCAGACGAGTCCGACGAGGTGCACGTGCGCCGCGTCACCTTCCTGGGCTCGCGCGAGGACGTGCGGCGGCGGAGCGTGGTGGCGGCGCTTAATCTGCTCTGGCGGCAAGTCGAGAAAAAAGAGACAAGGCCGCAAGCGTCAACGTCGAAGTAAGGACTCGTGGTGAATCGTTTTCGTCTGAACCCGCAACTGCTCGTCGTCGGCCTTGCGGCCTGCGCCCTGGCGGCCGCCGGCTGCACCAAAGATTCCCGGACGACGCCGTCGTCCCCGAGTCCGGGCGGATCGCTGTCGCCCGTGTCCACCTTCGCGCCGCGCATTTCGTCGAGCCCCGCTATTCCGAGCAAGTTCAGCGTTCAGTCCGTGCCGTCGGGGCTGGTCGTCAAATTGAACGGCGCCACGATCGGTACGACGCCGCTCACCACGCAGCCGGCTTTTGGGAATACGGACAACACAATTACGATCGTGCCGTCCAACGGTAACGCGCCGTTTAACGTCGTGTTCGACCAGACGGCGAACGGCGATAGGACGATTCTCTATAACCAGCTAGCCGACACCAGCGGCTCGCTGGGCACGGTTTCGCCCACCTCGGCGAGCCGAAACGCGCTATCGCGCGTGGATATCGCCGACGCGCCGCGCTTCTTGCCGTCGACGTGGTTCGGCAAACCGCAGTTCAGTACGACGCGTATGGCAGTTCGCTACCGCGATGTGGCGCTCGCAAGCGCCAACCGGCGCGCGCTCGATGTCGAACGGTACGAAGGCGTCCAGCGCGCCGTCGACGTCGGCTACTCGACCGGCGGCGAATCCACCCGGATCGTGGACGTTCCCGACGGTGACAGCGTAGATTCGCTGTCGGCGAAGCTCCAGTCGCACGCGGAAGTCGTTTGGACGCGGCCGCTCCAACTGCGCTACAAATTGAGTTCGACGCCTTTCAATCCGAACGACACGCACTTTTTGCTGCCCGACCAGTGGGACATGTTCCGCATCGGCATGCCGAACGCATGGGGCTACAACGGGACCAACAGCGGCGTCGGCGTGGCGATCGCCATGATCGACACGGGAGCGGATTTCAAACACGCCGATCTCTCCGGCAGCAAGATCACCTGGGCTGAAAGCGTGCTGCGCGGAACGATCACGCGCACGGCCGCCGCCGCGCAAGACACCGACGGCCACGGCACCAATACGGCGGGCATCGCTGCCGCCATCACCAACAACGCGTTCGGTTTTGCGGGGACGGGCTTCAACGCGAACCTCCAGATTTACAAGATTTTTCCGAACTCCGCGAATCCCGCGGCCGACACCGGCGATGAAGCGCAGGCGATCTACGATGCCGTCTCGCACGGCGCGCGCGTGATTAACCTGAGCATCGGCGGCTCGCAAGGTTCGGGGTTCGACCCGGTCGAGCGCGACGCCGTAGCCTTCGCGATTCGCAGTAACGTCGTCGTCGTGGCGGCGGCCGGCAACGAGCGCACGCTGACGCTTTCGTCCAACGTGGACTTCCCGGCGGCCTACGACGGCGTGATCGCCGTCGGCGCGACGTCGCTCAACGACAACAACACCGGCGTGTACAGCACCGCAACCGACGTCGTTGCGAGTTATTCGAACGTCGGTCCTCAATTGTCGCTGGTCGCGCCGGGCGGCGATCCCAACACCACGACCGACGTGGGCAGCAACCCCGACATCCTGCACTGGATTGAAAACATTTACACCACGACGCCCTTCGACCCGGCGCAGGCCTGCAAGAACATTAACGACTGCCGCGCGCTGTTTGCCGGTACGTCGCAAGCGTCGCCGCACGTCGCCGGCGCGGCGGCGATGCTGCTCGCGAATACCAGCAGCCTGACCCCGGCACAGGTCTTACAAATTCTTCAATCCACGGCCGACGACATCGGCGACGTGAGACAAGGTCACGGGCGGCTCAACGTCTATCGCGCCATGGCTGCGCTGCGCGGCGACGCGACCGGCACCCCGCTGCCCGGAAAGTTGAACTTTGTAGCCTTTGCGTATACCGGCAGCGTGTCCGGCAAGACGAACATTCCGAACATCTTGGACGTGACGTACCCGCGCGGCGTGGCGGTCGCGAGCGACGGAACGTTCAGGATCGCCGACATTCCGGCGGGCGCGGCCAACTACCGCATCGCCGTTTGGGCGGACCTCAACGGTAACGGCATTGTGGACACGGGCGACTACTTCGGCGCCACCGCAGGCGTCTGCTCGGCGAACGCAACCTGCCCCGGCGCAGCCGGGCTCGTCGCGCACCCGGTCACCGCGACCTTCACGCTTCCGTAACGTCTACGGGTTACGCGACGTAGCCGATCGCCTCGAGCACGCGCTGCGTCGCTAAACCGTCCTCGAACGTCGGAAGATGGGCCGGCTTGCCGTCGATCGCCTTTTCGAATTCGTCGAGCAGGGACACGAACGGCGGAACGTTGGGATGGACTGACGTGAGTTTGGCGTGCTTCGCCGGTTTGAGGTTCCGTTCGGCCGTCTCCTCATCGTCGATCGAAAACAGGGTTGCGTCGATCATCGTCGGGCCGCTGGCGGCCGCCGTCCGCTTTTCCCCGTGCACGGCAACCGTCGCCGAATTCATGACGCTCGTGCCGTCGGCGAGCGCT
>JACRTZ010000247.1:5062-5790 GCA_014304965.1 Vulcanimicrobiota bacterium
CGTCCAACCAGGCCGTTGCCGTAGTCGAGCAGTGCGAACGCGCCGTCGGCGACGTCAGTCGAAAACGTATTGCCTTCGTAGATGCGCGTCGGATTCGCCGTCCGGCAGAAGCCTGCGATGCCGACCGGTTCGCGTCCGGCGAGCCAGGTCGTTTGGTCGATCAGGTGCGACAGGATCGCGCCGGCCACTCCCCCGCCGCACTGCTTCTCGAACCACCACGACGGCGCGCGCTCGACGCCGGCGCGCAGCGAAGTCATGAGCACCGTGGACTCGATCTCCCGTAACGGGGCGAGGTGGCCGTTATCCACCAGCTCTTTCATTGCGATGCGCGTGGGCGTATAGCGGAACTCATGTGCGATCGCGCAGACGGTGCCGGCGGCTTTCGCCGCTGCGATCATCGTTTCGCACTGCCGGACGTTCAGACCGAACGGCTTCTCGCAAAGAACGTGTTTGCCGCGCGCGAGGGCGGCCAGCACAGAGCGTTCGTGATCGAAGGGCGGCGAAGCGACCGACACGACGTCCACCTCGACGCCGTCAAGCAGCGCGTCGATCGACGGGAAGGCGTGCGGGATGTCGCGTTCGCGTGCGACGCGGACCGCGCGGTTCGGCGACGCGAGGGCAACCACGTCAAAACGTCCCTGCGCTCGGAAGGCCGGCGCGTGGACGATCCCGCCGAAGCCGGAGCCGACGATGCCGACCCTGAGTTTGGCGCTCACGCGGCAGCCGCG
>JACRTZ010000260.1 GCA_014304965.1 Vulcanimicrobiota bacterium
TTGACCGGTGCCGGAACCGCTTCGGCGACGACCGCGACCGCGCCGCCCGGCATCAGCCGGCGAAATTCGGCATGCGGCTGAAAACCGCGCAGCAGCGAATCGACCGTCTCGGCAACGCTTTGATAGATCGAGAGCTGATTGCGGTCGTTGATCTCGATCAACACTTCGAAGGTCGGCGGGGCTTTGCGCTCGAGCACGGTCTTGCGCGTGCCACGCCGGCGCGCTTCTTCGTCGGAAAGCGTGACGGTGCCGACGCCGCCCACCAAGTCGGAAAGCGTCGGGTTCATCAAGATGTTCTCGAGCGTCCGCCCGTGCGCCGTGCCGATCAACTGAACGCCGCGCTCGGCGATCGTGCGGGCAGCCATCGCCTCGGCCTCGGTGCCGATTTCGTCGATGACGATCACTTGCGGCATGTGATTCTCGACCGCTTCGACCATGACGTTGTGCTGCTGGCTCGGAACGGCGACTTGCATCCGGCGCGCGGGCCCAATTCCCGGGTGAGGAACGTCGCCGTCGCCCGCGATCTCATTGGACGTGTCCACGATCACAACGCGTTTGCGATTTTCGGCGAGCACGCGCGCGCACTCGCGCAGCATGGTGGTCTTGCCGACGCCCGGCGGGCCCAGCAAACAGATGGACTTGCCGCTGCGCACGACGTCGAGGATGATGTCGATCGTTCCGTACACTGCGCGGCCGACGCGACAGGTAAGCCCGACGATCTTCCCGTTGCGATTACGAATCGCCGAGATGCGGTGGAGCGTCTGCTCGATACCGGCGCGGTTGTCCGCACCGAATTCCGACAACCGCGAACTGACGTGCGCGATGTCTTCCGGCGTGACGTTGCTTTCCGAAAGGTAGATGTAATCGTCCGGAAAACGAGCTTCGGGCGGGCGGCCCAGGTCGAGCACGACTTCGATCAGATGGTCGAGGTCGGGTAGTCGAACGAGCGCTTGCCGAAGCGGCAGCGGGAAGATATCGAGAAGCTGCGTCTGTTCCCAGTGCGGAGAGAAAGCCCCGGCATTAATTGCCAATGCAAATCCTCAAACCGTATTCGGGCGGCGCCGGGTTGCATGCCCGGCCGTTACCGTTGCAAGCCCCTTCTTGCCCGGTTCGCGCGCACCTTCGGGCGCGCCGCGCGTGACAGTAAATTGACATTTAGCTTTCAAATTACTACCCGAATCGTCCGAAGTTCCGTGTCGTACGGGCCCTGCATCCGTACGCCCGCGCGCTTTTCGAGTTCGAGGTAATCGACCGCCTCGCGCGTGATCTCTTCGCCGGGCGAGAGGACGGGAATGCCCGGCGGATACGGCGTGATGACCTCGGCGCAAATGCGGCCCGGACTTTCCTTGAAGCGCACGTGTTCGGTATCCGCGAGAAACGCGTCGCGCGGGTTCATGCGGATCGGCGGGATCTTCGGCAGCGCGTAGGTTCCCGTTTTTAGGCGACGTTCCAAGACGCCGGAAGGCGAGAAGACGTCGATCGGCCGGTCCTCGCGCGAGAGTTCGGCCACTCCATACACGAGGCGGTCGGCTGCCTCGGCTGTCGTACCGATCGTGAAGAGCGCCAGGCAGTTGAACAAATCGGCCAGTTCGCACTGCACGTTGTAGCGCCGCCGTAAGATTTCTTCGGCTTCGTAACCGGTGTAGCCGATGTTCTTCACCGTAATGGTGATCTTCGTGGGATCGAGCGCGAAAACGCCCGGCTTTCCGCGCTGCTCTTCGCCGAAACAGTAGATGCCGTCGATTTCGTTGAGTCGCGCGCGCGTGTCTTCCGCGAGTTCGATCGTTCGCGACAGGAGGGCGGCGCCTTCGGTCGCCATCTGTTTGCGCGCCACGTCGAGCGAGGCGATCAGCACCAAATTGGGCGAGGTGGACAGAAACAGTTTAACGACCGCCTTGAGGCGATCGAGCCGAATGCGGTCGCCGCGCCGATGCAGCATGGCCGTCTGCGACATGCTGCCGAGCATCTTGTGCGTCGAGTTGACGCACAGGTCGGCGCCGGCTGCGAGCGCGTCGATCGGCAGGGCCGGGTGAAAGTGGAAGTGCGGACCCCAGGCTTCGTCCACGAGCAACGGCACGCCATGCTGGTGCGCGACGGCCGCGATGCTTTCGAGGTCGGCCGCCACACCGTAATAGGTAGGGCTGACGATATACACGGCGCGCACGTCGGGATGCTGCTCGAGGGTCCGCCGCACCGTTTCCGGCGTCACGGTGTGATCCATGTGCAGCGACTCGTCCACTTCGGGCTGCATCCAGACCGGGTTGACGCCGCTCATGATCAGGCCGCCCATGGCGCTCTTGTGCGAGTTGCGCGGCAAGGCGAGCTTTTCGCCGGGATTGACCGCGGCCATCATCATGATCTGATTGCCGCTGGTGGAACCGTTGATAAGGAAGAAACTGTTGTCGGCGCCGTAAGCTTCCGCCGCGAGGGCCTGCGCTTCTTCGATCGCTTCGCTCGGCTGCAGCAAGTCGTCCAAGCCGCGAATCTGCGTGAGGTCGATCGCGAGTACGTTGTCGCCAACGAACTCCCGAAACGCGCGGTCCATGCCCTTGCCCTGCATGTGGCCGGGCGTGTGGAACGGGATGACGCCCGAGTCGACGTAATCGAGGAGCACGTCGAAGTACGGCGTCCGCGTCTGATCCACGAGGGGTTTCATTTAATAGCGGTCGCCGCGCGAACCTTTGGCGCGTCGCGGTAGGTGATGACCCTGCACCGCTGAAGCGGGGGTTATGGCCCGCTCGACCTCACATGCCGCTTCGCCGCCGCGCACGACGGCGCTCCACATCGCCTCGATCGTCGGCGGCACCGTGCTGATGGCGCTCGCCTCGCGCGTTGCCATTCCGCTGCCCTGGTCGCCGGTGCCGATCACCGGTCAGACGTTCGCGATCCCCATTCTCGTAGCGCTGCTCGGCACGCGCGGCGCGGTCGCTTCGCTGCTGCTCTACCTCGCGGAAGGCTCCGCTGGGCTCCCGGTGTTCGCACCCGTCGCCGACGGAACGTTCGGCATCGCGCGGCTCTTCGGCCCGAGCGGCGGCTACCTGATCGCGTTTCCGGTGGCGGCGTACGTGACCGGCGCCTTGTTCGATCTCGGACTGCGGCGTTCGTATCTCGGACGGCTCGCCGCGATTCTGGCCGGCACGGCCGTCGTGTTCGCCGGCGGCGCAACGTGGCTTGCGCACTTCCTCGGAGCCGAGCGCGCGTTTGCGCTCGGCGTCGCGCCGTTCCTCATCGGCGACGCCCTCAAGTCGCTGGGGGCCGCCGCACTCGTACCGTGGCTCCGCCCGCGTTCATGAAGCGCCACAGTCCGTACACAGCGCGGCAAACCGGCTCGCATAGATTTACTGCGATGCCCACCGTCAAGCGCACTTCGCGACCGCGCGTCGCCCGCAAGAGCCTCGCGCTCGAGGACGTCTGGGAAGCGGTTCTATCGCTAAAGGAGGCGACCGAACTTGGATTCGCGCGTATGGAAGCGAGATTCGCGCGAAATGAGCGGGCATTCGAAGAATTCGCGTTTTCCGTTAGCAAGCGTTTCGATTCGGTCGACGAGCGGTTTAATCTAGTCGACAAGCGGCTCGATGGCGTCGAAAAACGGCTCGGTTCGGTAGAGCAGCGGTTAGGCACGATCGAAAAACGCGTCGTGAAGCGGCGCCTCTCCGCCTAGACCTCGACGCGTTCCTCGATCGAGACGTTGTAGAGGAATAAGAACTTGTGCCACTCCCCGGGCAGCGTGTTGCGTTTCACGCGAATCCAGGGGATGTATTTCGGCGCCTTGGGCTTGCGGCGCAGCGACATGTTCGAATGCTCGGGCGAACGGTTGTTCTTGCGGTTGTTGCAACGCATGCAGGCGCACACCAAATTTTCCCACGTTGAGGGGCCGCCCTTGCTCTTGGGCACGACGTGGTCCACGGTCATCAGGCGCTCGCCCTTGAGGTTGCAATACTGGCACGTGTAATCGTCGCGCAGCAAAATGTTCTTCTTCGTCAGGGCGACCTTTTGCATCGGCCGCTTGATGTAATAGAGCATCCGGATGATCGAGGGCAGCCGCATCTCGAAACTTGGCGACGACAGCATCCGCTCGCGGCCGTGAACGACCTCGGCTTTGCCCGAAAAGAGCAATTTGACCGCGCGCTGAAAACTCGTAACGTTCAGCGCTTCGTAGGTGAAGTTGAGAACGAGAACGTCGGTCATGACGAACGAAGCGAGGCTTTCACAGTCCTCGCTTCCGCACGCAGGTCATCCGCAAGTCGGTAAGGAGCGCCGCCATCTGCAGGCGCTCCTCGGACGGCAACCTTGGTGCTATTCGCTCGTAGGTGAGCCCGGCGAGATCGATCGCGGTTTGGGCGGCTTCCAAGTCGGTGGCCTTGGTTTCGTCGTTCGAGGCCGTGAGGTACGCATGCGCGGCAAAGGCCAGCGATGCGAAGATATCGCTCAGAACGGTTTCGATCGGCGGTGCCGACGTCGCTTGCGGCTGCGGAGCCATGGCTCGGCTCCATTACGCCGCGTGCGCACGGCTTCCTACGACTGCGCGGCGGTCGCCATTTTGACGAAGTAGTCGTGAACCCGGCCGTCCGCCGTCAGCTCGGGATGAAAGGCGGTGCCCATCACGTTTCCTTGCCGAACGAAAACGCCGTGACCGCCGTAGCTTGCGAGCACCTCGACGGCCGGCCCGGCGCGTTCGATCCACGGCGCGCGGATGAACACGCCCGGGAATTGCTCCGCGCCGAGCGCCGGGATGTCGAGCGGCACCTCCGCCGACGCAACTTGGCGGCCGAACGCGTTGCGCCGCACGGTGACGTCGAGCAAATCGAGGGTCTTTTGCTCCATGTCCGCGACGTCGTGCGCGGCGACGATCATGCCCATGCACGTTCCCCAAAAGGGAAGCCCGTCGCGCACGCGCTCGACGATTGGTTCGGTCAGGCCGAACCAATCGAGTAACTTGATGACGGTCGTGGATTCGCCGCCCGGTACGACGAGCGCGTCAACTTCGCGCAGGGCCGCAACCGTCTTGACCAAGCGAACGCGGGCGCCGCTCCGCTCGAGGGCGCGCGCGTGTTCTTCGACGTCACCCTGCACGGCGAGCACGCCGGCAACCAGAGGCCGCGCGGCCACGTCGTGCCCGGTCTAGTTCCCGCGCGGCGCGAGTAGTTGCGACTCGGTCAACTGACGCACGTCGAGACCGTGCATCGGCCGCGCGCCCGCCAGCGATGTGCTCGCGGTAACGATGGCTTCGGGATCGTCGAAGTGGGTCGTGGCCTCCACGATCGAGCGGGCGTAGCGGAACGCGATGGACTCGTCTATGCGCGGATAGCCGTTCTCGTCGTATTGCGCGACGCCGTCCTTGACGATGGCGGCCGCTTTGAATATCCCGCTGCCGACGAAAACGCCTTCGGCGCCGAGCTGCATCATGAGCGACGCGTCCGCCGGCGTCGAAACGCCGCCGGCGCAGAAAAGCACGACGGGCAAACGTCCTGCGCGGGCGACTTCTTTCACCAGTTCGTACGACGCGCCGATGTCGCGCGCTCGTGCGACCAGCTGCTCTTCGGGGGCAACGCTCAACTGCGCGATCGCGTCGCGAATGGCACGCATGTGGCGCACCGCCTCCACGATGTTTCCGCTGCCCGCTTCGCCCTTGCTGCGAATCATCGCGGCGCCTTCGGTCACGCGCCGCAGCGCCTCACCCAGATCGCGCGCACCGCACACGAAGGGCACCGTAAAGCGATGCTTGTCGATGTGATACGTTTCGTCGGCGGGCGTCAGCACTTCGGACTCGTCGACGTAGTCCACACC
>JACRTZ010000036.1 GCA_014304965.1 Vulcanimicrobiota bacterium
AGTTCGCGCCGTCCACGCTCGAAAGGTACGCACGATGACGTCCGAAGTCCGTCCCGCGGTCGCCGAGTTACACGCTTGGCTGGCGGCATTCGTGCACGAGGTCGTCGAGCCGGGCGAGCGCACGTATTTCGAGCAGCACGCGCGGGCTGCGGATCGCTGGACGATTCCGCCCGTGATGGAAGAGATGAAGGCGGCCGCGCGCGCCGCCGGGCTGTGGAACCTGTGGCTTCCGCGCAGCGAGTTCGGGGCCGGGCTGACCAACGCCGAGTATGCTCCGCTGTGCGAGACGATGGGCCGCTCGCATCTGGCGCCCGAAGTGTTCAACTGCAGCGCGCCCGATACGGGCAACATGGAAGTGCTCGTTCGGTACGGGACCGAGGAACAAAAGAAGCGGTGGCTCGCGCCGCTCCTGGCGGGCGAGATCCGGTCCGCCTTCGCGATGACCGAGCCCGCCATCGCCTCGTCGGACGCGACCAACATCGAAGCGCGCATCGTTCGCGACGGCGATAACTACGTTATCGATGGCCGCAAGTGGTGGACGACGGGCGCCCCCGATCCGCGCTGCAAAATATTGATCGTGATGGGCAAAACCGACCCGGCGGCGGCACGCCATCTGCAGCAATCCATGATCCTGGTTCCGATGGACGCGCCGGGCGTACGCGTCGTTCGTCCGCTGACGGTGTTCGGGTACGACGACGCTCCGCACGGTCACGCCGAAATCGTGTTCGACGGTGTGCGCGTGCCGGCCGAGAATCTGCTCTTGGGCGAAGGGCGCGGTTTCGAAATCGCGCAAGGCCGCTTGGGCCCCGGACGAATCCATCACTGCATGCGCGCGATCGGCGCCGCCGAACGCGCGCTTGAGGCGATGTGTGCGCGCGTCACGTCCCGCGTGGCTTTCGGCAAACCGCTCGCCGAGCAAGGCGTCGTCGCCGAATGGATCGCCGATTCGCGCATCGAGATCGACGGCGCCCGTTTGCTCGTGATGGACGCCGCGCGAAAGATGGACGCTTTCGGCACCAAAGGCGCGCGCAACGAGATCGCGATGATCAAGGTCGTCGCGCCGAACGTGGCGGTGCGCGTCGTGGATCGCGCGATCCAGGCCCATGGCGCGGCCGGCGTGAGCGAGGATTTCGGGCTCGCATACCTTTACGCGCAGGCGCGCGTCCTGCGCATCGTGGACGGGCCGGACGAAGTGCACAAGGCCGCCATCGCGAAAAACGAGCTACGGAAGTATCGAAAACCGTGATTTTGTCGCGAAACGGAACCCGGGCGAGCCGCCGACCGTTTCCAGGAACGGCCGGAAGGGAACGAAGCATCTGAACCCCCGGACGAAACGAGGCAATTTTTCCATGATTTTAACGTTTAAACGCCCCCTGCTCGCAGGCATGTCGGCGATGGCCATGGCGGGCTTTGCGCTCGCGCTTGCCGCACCGGCCTTTTCCGCGACGCTCCCGGCGGGCACGTCGATCACCACGGTCTTGACGAGCGCAGACCTCAACTCGAAAAGCGCCTACGTCGGGCAGCGATTTTCGCTGCGCGTCGTGCCGCCGTACCCCAACGACGACGCCGCATACACCAATGCGATCGTGTACGGACACGTCACGAACGTCGTGCGCGCAAGCCAAGGCAAAAAGGCGCAGCTGAACATGGCGTTCGACCGCATCGTGCTCGCGAACGGCCTGCAGTCGACCGTTACCGGTCACATCTTGCAAGCCGACGTGAAGCAAGAAGATCAAACGCTGCAAAAGGCAGCCGGCGCGGGCGTCGGCATGGTCGTCGGCAACATCATCGGCAAGAAGCTCGGCACCAATTTGGGCGGCCTGGTCGGTGCCGGCGGCGGCTTCCTGTATGCGAACAACCTCAAAGCGCAAATCTTCATCCAGACGGGCGCGCACATCACTATCCAAACGGACCGCAGCGTGGTGCCCGGACGGCGCCAAAGCGCTCGTTGAACCCGGCTACACCCAACAACGCGCTCGATGCCGTACGCGACGGCATCGAGCGTTTTCTTTTCGCGGAAACCAAGCGCGCCGCGCGCGTCGAACGCTTGCGCATGCTCGCGGGCGGTGCGTCCCAAGAGTCGTGGGGGTTCGATGCCGCGTTCGGCGACGGCGAGCGGCTGGCGCTCGTCATGCGCCGCGACATGGGGGGCGTGCTCACGCTACTCACGTTGCCGCGCGACGTCGAATTCGCGGTGTTGTCGGCAGCGTACGACGCGGGCGTCATCGTTGCGCGTCCGTACTTTCGCCCCGCGCAGATTGCCGGCAAGCCTGCCTTTTTCGTCGCCTTCGTCGAAGGCGAAACCGTCGGGCGGCGCATCGTCGCCGATCCCGCGATCGCGGCCATGCGTTCCGTTCTCGTGCGGCAACTCGCGGAGGCGCTTGCGGCCATTCACCGCTTGGACTATCGCGGCCCCGCGCTCGCGCGCTTCGTCCCGCCGAACGACGGTTCCACGCCGTTCGGCCGCGAACTCGCACGGCTGTACGCGGAGCTGGACTCGATCGAAGAAGCGCACCCGGCGTTGGAATTAGTGCTGCGGTATCTGACGTTGCACGCGCCGCCGCCCGGGGAAACGGTCTTTCTGCACGGCGATTTTCGCATGGGCAACGTGATCGTGGGGGCTTCCGGCCTGCGGGCGGTGCTCGATTGGGAGTTCGCGCACGCCGGCGACCCGCATGAAGAACTCGCATGGTTCTGCGTGCGCGCGTGGCGCTTCGGCAATGATGCGCTGGAAGCGGGCGGCATTGCGTCGCGCGAGGAGTGGCTCGCCGCTTACGAAATTGCAAGCGGCCGCCGCCTGGACCGCGAACGGATTGCCGCGTACGAAATCATGGGCAACGTCCGCTGGGCGATCGGTGCGCTGATGCAGGCGCGCCGGCATCTTTCGGGACAGGAAACGAGCATCGAACTCGCGAGCCTCGGCCGCGTCGCCGCCGAAATGGAGTCGGAAGCCTTGCGCATGGTCGAGGCGGCGGGGGCGCGCTGAGCGTGCACGACCGGCCGACCCTTGGCGAACTCCTAGCCGCCGTGCGGGCGTACGTGCTCGAGGAAGTCGCCGGCGTCGCGCAGGATCGGCGCACGCGATTTCGCGCCCTCGTTGCGGCGAACGTCCTTGCGATCGCGGAACGCGAACTCGCATCGGCCGAAGGTGACGCCGTGGCAGAGGACGAGGCACTGCACGCGCTGGGATACGCCGGCGGCGGCACCGGCGAACGCAGGGCGAATCTCTGCGCCGAGATTCGCGCCGGGAAGTTCGACGAAGCGCCGCGCTTTGCGGAGGCGATGCGCTACGCGAAAGCGATGGTCGGGCGCAAACTCGCCGTTTCGAATCCGCGCTTCCGGCCGTAGCAGCCGCTTAGCGCGTCTTTCCATAGACGGCGAGGTCTCGAAAAGCGCCGTGCAAGAGATACGACTTGCGCAGGATGCCTTCGAGCGCAAAACCCAGGCGTTCCGCGACGGCTCGGCTGCGCAGATTCTCGACCACGCACCGGATCTCGATGCGTTCGAATCCGAGCGATGAGAAACCGTACTCGGTAAGCGTGCGGGCGGCGCGGGTGACGATGCCGTTCCCGCGGGCCTGCGGCGAAATCCAATAGCCGATCGCCGCACTCTGATTCGTACGGTCGAGTGCGTTGAAACCGATCCCTCCGACGAGTTTGCCCTCCAGACGGATCGCGTACTCGAAACCGCCGCCGGCGTCGAACTGCGAGCGCGAGAAACGCGAGTAGCGCCGCAGGTCGGCCACCGACAGCGTGCCGTCAACCCAACTCAGCCATTCGCGCAAGTCCGCGCGATCGCGATCGATGACCGCGAACAGCTCGGCCGCGAAGCGCGGGTCCGCAACGGCCAAATCGATCCGCTCGTCAACGACGATGCGCTCGGAAGCCTTCATCGAGCTACCCCCTCGCGCGCGAGCACCTCTTCGTAAATGCCTTCGACGTCCGCCAGCGTGCTCGCATCCGCGGCGCGTTTGTCCGGCCGCAAGCGCGCGATTCGCGGAAAGCGCAGCGCGTAGCCGCTGGCGTGCAGCGTACTTTTTTGGATGATATCGAAAGCGATTTCGACCACCATCTGAGGCTCGACGGCGAACGCGCGTCGTCCTTGCGGGCCGGCCGGGTGGGCCAAAAACCACTCGGTCATACGTGCGATCTCGGCGTCCGTGAGGCCCGAATACGCTTTGCCGATCGGCAGCAACTCTTCGCCGGCCGCGTCGCGCCGCACGGCGAAAGTATAATCCGACAGCACGCTCGCGCGCTTACCGTGGCCCCATTCGACGCGCACGACGACGCAGTCGAGGGTCGACAGCTCGCGCTTGAGTTTGAGCCACCATTTGCCGCGCCGTCCCGGAACGTAGGGCGCGTCGCTCCGCTTGAATACGAGCCCTTCGTTTCCGCGTGCGCGGGAGGCGTCGAAAAGGCCGGCAATCGTTTCGGGCGTCGAGCTGTTTTCGAGCGCGCGCCACGCTGCGACGTGCAGCGCCGTTTCCGACCGAACGATCGTGGCGAGTAGGCTGCGGCGTTCGCCGAGCGGCTCGTCGATCAAGAAACGCGCGCCGGCTGCGAGCGCGTCGAATGCGACGAACGCGACCGGAACGGCGGCTTGCATTTCCGGGCTCGGATCGTTGCGCTGCAGGCGCGCTTGCAGGTACCGGAACGGCAGCGCGCGCCCGTCGCGAAGCGCCAATATCTCGCCGTCCAAAATGAAGTTGCCGTCTTGGCGCGCGAGTGCGGCCACGATCTCGGGATACGAGCGGCCGATCTCGCGAAACGTGCGCGAGAACAGCTTAACGCGGTCGCCGTGCTTGTGCGCCTGCGCGCGAATGCCGTCGAACTTATCTTCGACGATCCAACCCTCAGCATCCAGTTCGCGATACGTCGTTCCGAATGCGATCGGCGACGCGAGCATGAAACCGATGGGCGCGCCGTAGCGGACCTCGAGCGCCGCGAGGGTATCGTCGCGCGCGGCCGACGCAACCGCGCCAACGTCGCCGGCGGCCATCGCGGCGCGGCGCACGGCGTTCGGATCTCGCCCGAACGCGGCAGCGATCGCGTCCAGGACCAGCCCTTCGCGCAACCCGATGCGCAAGTCGCCCGTCAGAATCTTGATCGCGTACACAGCTTCGCGCCCGGTCGCACACGCGCGCAGAATGCGCTCGCAAACGTATTCGCGGCGCCGGCCCGCATTGGCTCCGCCGGCCGATGCGATGTCGTCGAGCACGCGCAAGAACGACGCAGGCGTAAGGGTTTCGGCAAAGAGCGCCGGCGCGTCGGGTTCGCGGAACAATGTGCCGAGCGCCTCACCGAGGTCGCCCGTGGTACGGTAGGCGAGGCCGAGGTCGGCATCGCCGAGATGCCACACCTTGCGAGCGGCCGCAAGGATGGTACGGCCGCCGATTGCGAGCCGGCGCTCGTCGCTCGCGGCGAGCGGAGCGCCGGTCAGAAAGCGCGAAGTCGCGATGAGGTCGTCGGCATCGAGCGTGGCGAGGTAGGATGCGAGCCGCTCCACTTTCGCGTTCTTGGCCGGTGTGGCCGCGACGGCGTCGCACACGCGAGCGAACTCGATCACGTGGCATTCTCGAAGGGATACGATGAAAAGAATTCGGTCATACTCTGTCGCGCGGATGGTCGCGAGCCTGGCGTTGCTCGCGCTGACCCTTCCGTCGTATTCCTCGGCCGCCCTCGCGGAAAACAAGCCGAGCCCCGGGCTGGTCGAGTTTGCTAAGACGCTTTCCGGGGTGCAGGACTACAAAGCCCTCGTCTCAGTCCACGAGACGAGCGACGA